>NZ_DLOC01000033.1:1150-20018 GCF_002478465.1 Empedobacter sp. UBA7494 | reverse complement strand
TAGAAACTTTTTATTGAAATATGGTAAGGTCAAAAATCCTAATGATTTTCCTACATTTCAAATTAATCAAAATAATAATACAATAATATTAAATAAAAACTCTACTTTTAAGTGTTCTTAACAAGGGGAAGATTACACATACTACAAGATATGAAAAATTGCCATATTTAGTGTTGGGCAAAAAGCACATAAAATTGATGTAATTTCTTACCAAGATCATTCGCAGGCCACATTGCAAGTCAATCCTGACGGAAGCGGAAAGATTGTAAAAATAGATTTATTTCCTGAAATTATTATTTCTGATTCATCACAAACTGAGTTAGCACTTTCGCTACATAAAAAGGCAAATGAATTGTGTTTTATTGGGAATTCATGCAATTTTCATGTATATCATCACGCAAAATGTAGCGCGAAATAAAACCGAGCTAAACTCGGTTTTAATAATTTATTATATTCCTAAAAATATCTGAAAAATTATTAATAAAATAATTTTCCTCATAAGAAGTAATAAATTCTGGAGATTTAGTTAATGTTGTATTATTTAACTCAAAATTTATTTTCTGAGAAAATAATAACTCTCTATTTTTTAAATTAAGAACCTGTAAAGCAATGCCATATCTACTTTTCCTTCTTCAGGTAATTTCGCTTTATTAAGACTTAGATACTGAGCTACTTGAATATACGGTTCTACTTTTAACTCTACAATAAATGCATAATCATAGTAAGTATCATGATTTATAAAATTCATAAATTCATCAGACTTATAGTATTCATCATAAAACTCTAATGAATTAACAATCGTATTTTCATCATTAAATAATCCTTTTACAGATTGGTCAATTTTTTCATGAAGTTTATCTGTACCCTCTGGAAAATCATTCTTTATAATGACATAATTTTTTGTTCCTCTAAATTAAGTTGAACAGTATTATTTTCATTTAAAGAAACATTTTTTTCGAGGCGATTTACATTATACGAATTGCACGAAGTAAAAATAATTATTAAAAGTAAAAAGCTATATTTCATGGATATAAATAAGATTTCACCAAAATTTGATTGTAAAAATGAATTCGATAATCTTTCATACTTATTTTATTAATGTTCAATTTCGTTATTAAATCTGTAATAATAGTACAATATTTTATTTTACATCGAATGTGCTTTATTTCCTTCGAAATGAATCATCCAAGGTGTTCCAAATTGATCAATAAAAGACGCATAAAGCTCAGCAAAAAACTGCTCAGCCAAAGGCATTTCTAACGATTTTGCATTTACCGAAAGACGATCATATAATTGATGCGCTTCTGCGGGATTATCAACATCAAGCATAATGTAATTATTATTTCCAGCTTTGTATTGATGTCCAAATTCTTCAATAATATCAGAACCCATTAACATTGTTGTTTCATTAATAAACAATGCCACATGCGAAACTTTATCCTTTGCACTTTCTGGAATCTGAAATTCTGGATTTGGCGGCATATCTACCATTTTATACATCCCAATATTTTGCGTTTCAAAAACAGTTTCATAAAACTGAAATGCCTTTTCGCAATCTCCGTTAAAATTTAAGTAAGCGTGTACTTTAGCCATAATATAGTGTTTTTTTGTGATTATTTTTTTAATATAATGGTTGACCATTTTCATCGGTTGTTAAAACCTCTGTCATATAATTCAAAAATGGTTGAAGAACCTGAATTGATTTCGCCACTTTCTGCGGAAAATCTTTTGCTAAAACTTCTTCATCCGTGAAATTCTTGATAAATAAATATTGCTTTTTACGCAACAATTCAATTCGCTCATGATCTTTCGAAAAACCTTTTGGAGCAGATTTCACTTCTTCTCCTTGCATTTCTCCAAACTCATTCATAATTGTTTTGGATTGAAGAATCTTCGCTAATTCATCCGAAACTTCAATATCTTTTCTAATACGAAGCAAATCATCGCGCTCTGGTCCCCAAAAACCAACACCTATAAAATTATGATTCGGTTGAATATGGAAATAATACCCACCTCTATTAAGTGGCTTTTTGCGACCTGTTTGCGCAGAAAAATGAGTTTTATAAGGAGTTTTATCATGAGAAAAACGAACATCTCTATAAATTCTATAAATTTTAAGCGGTTCTAATTCTTCCTTTTTACTTAATTCTTGGTAAATCACATTGAAAATTGAATCTGCTTCAGCTTTCGCTGTATCAAATTCAACTTTATGTTCTGTAAACCATTCGCGGTTATTATTTTTTTCTAATTTTTTTAAAAATTTATCGATTTGTGACATGATTTATTTTTTTCGATTAAGTAGTACTTTTTCATAATTTTCTATCCATTGTTGTGGCGTAATTTTTTGCGCTAATTCTCCGATTAATTCAAACGGAATATCCTCTACTTTTTTGAAACGAATACAACTTTTTCCCATATCTAATTTACGTTTTGAGTATTTTGGATATTCATCAACAAACCAATTCAGCAATTTATTGTCCATATAAATTCCCATGTGATATAACGCAATGAAATTCTTTTGAGAAGCAATATTGATAAACGGCAACGGTGATTTCGGATCGCAATGATAACCATTCGGATAAAGTGAAAACGGTACAACAAACCCAAGATGACCATAGCTCAACTGCAACTCGAAACCAGTGGGTAATTTATCTGCCAAAATTTTAATTAATTTCTCAACAGCTTCTTTTCTTTCTACTGGAATTGACGTTAAATATTCTTCTAAATTTGCGACTTCATATTGCATTATTTTCGATATTTATCATTCAAACCTTTTCCTTCTAAAATCATAGGTTTTATTTTTTCGATGCGAGAAATTTTCGTTTTCTCTTGTTTTGCTTCATCAATATATTCGATGTATTCTTTTTGTCTTCCTGAAGTTAAAGCTTTAAATGAAGTAAATAATTTATTGTTTTGATTTAGAGTTTCTTTCAAAATCCCATCAACTTCTTTTGGTACAGATTTTTGAGGTTTTATTTCCTTTCCGTCTTTCACCAATTGAATCGCTTCTAAGACATATTCTCTTACTTTTTCGACATCAATTTCATCGGCAGAATTAAATCTCCATTGACGCAAAGCTTTCGTTTTTTCTTCATTCGCATTCACCAAAACTTTATATTGATCTTTCAAGAAAACGCCATTGTGAAACCACAACGCAAAATGATTTTTGAAACCACTAAATGCCAACACATTTTTCTTGTTAAACGTATAAATATCTCCACCCCATTTAAACTCTTTTACAAGTTCCGTTTCATTTACAACTTGTTGAATTTTCTCATTCGCTTCTGCCCAATTACCATTGTATTTCGTCCATTCTTCAGCTTTCTGATCTTTCATCAAACTAACTTTATACAACACAATTTCTCTCAATAATTTCTTCGGTAAAACTTTATCCAAGGGAAGTTGTATTGCACCTTTTGATGTTTTATAATCGGTTAAATTATTTTGAAAATGTTCGATTGTTTCAGCTCCAGGATAAATTCCTACATGATTTTTAAACATCGCAAAATGAATCACATTTCCATTCAAACGAAATGTTGGCATTTTATAATTAATCGTTTCTGTTGCTCTTGGTACAGTTTCGTGAATAATTTTTCTTATGTTTTCTAAAATCTCCTGTTTAGCTTGATCAAACCCAAGAATATATTCATCAATAGTTGTGAAATTATCTGCCATCATCATTAATCCTCGCAAATTTCTTTCAACTTGCGCAGTGCATTTATCCACATTTCTCTGACTTGAGCTTCTGGAAAAACCTGATCATCTATTTCTACCGAACAGGTTAATCGTGTATGACCTTCTACATCTTCCATTTTATAGGTTTCTTCTGTATTTTTCCACGCATCAATTTCTGGTCCATCAAAAATCTCTTGACCTTCTTCATTCAGCTTTCCTATATGACGCATTTTGATTGATTTTCCAATAATATTTTCATCTATTGTAGCAATCATCGCTGCCGAACCTTTCTCGGTATCATAAGTGAAATAAACATGAGAACCTTCGGACCAATCTCCTTTAAAATCTGAAGTTTCACTAAACGATTTCGTCCAAATTTTATACGAATCTGGCGCAATCATTACTTTATGCACATGTTTAGGCTGCGCATAAATTACTTCTGTAAACGATACTTTTTTCATATTTTAAGCATTTGCTAATCCAAAAACAGCTCCAGCAGGATCTTCTACAATTGCAAATTGAAGATTTCCTTCTTTATTTTTAATCTCATGAATAGATTTCCCTCCCATTTCCAACGCTTTTTGCAAACTTTCCACAACATTTATCAACGGAAACCATTTGACCATTTTTGATTTATTTTCATCCATCTTCTACTATTTTTAGCGTTTTGATTCAACATAATTTTTGAACCTATTCAAAATAGCTTGCCAACCTTGTTTTTGCATTTCAGTAGAATTTTGACTTTCTGGTTCAAATTTTTCTGTGATTTTGGTTAAATTATTCTCTTCATGAAAATTTATTTCAACCTTGCGACCATCTGCGATATAATAACGAAAAAATTTATTTGGAATGATTTCGTCATATTTAGCTTCAAATTCGAATTGAAAACTACAATCTTTTGCAGCCATCGTACTGTTTAATTTTCCACCAACTTGCAAATCATTTTCTGCTTTCGGACAATGCCAATCATCAGAAGCTTGATTCCATTTTACAATATCTTCAGGAGAATTAAAAGCTTTCCAAACCTGATCTATTGGAGCATTTATTATTGTTTCGATTGTGATCATACGTATAGTTTTTTGTTGATTTTTAAGGTTTCATAAAATCAAAAGCACCTTTGCGCAAATTAATTCCGTATTCGAGATAAGCTTTCAGACAAGCCAAGAAATTCGCCCAACCCTCTGTTTGTCCCATCAATTGCTTAATTCCAGCTTCATCATCATTCATTTCATGTTCAATGACTTTGACAATTGTCGAATCATTTTCTCCTTTTTCAAGAAAAATTTCCACCAACATATCATCAACACCGCCACTCCAATCAAACGAAATGTATTCATCTTGTTTTAAATCGCCTCCCATTACAGGAAAAATATCATCAAACTCAGGGAATTTCCATTCAACAATTTTTCCAGTTTCGATAGCACCCGTAGAAGAAGCGATAAAATATTGATTCATCTTATTTGGATTAACAATCGCATCAAAAACTTCATTTTTAGGTTTCTGAATTTGAATTGTTGCTTTTGCAGTTAACTTCATTTCAATTGATTTTGGCTAACTAATTTAGTCAAAAAAAGTGTTCGAATTTTCGAATTCATAAAAAATAATTAAAACTTTATCGATATTGAAATCATTTGTAGAAAATAATTCGATTTATAAGTGTAAAATTTAAAAGTTTTTTACATTTATAGTATTGTAAAATTGATAAACACGTGAAAAAATTTACTCAAAAAGCAACTCTACTTAGTCTTATTTTGACAAGTGGAATTAGCTATGCGCAAGATGCAAAAGCAGATTCTGCCTATGTTAGAGAGCATTATGAAAAGACCGAACAATTGATTCCGATGCGAGATGGAACGAAATTGTTCACGGCTATTTATACGCCAAAAGATCAAACCAAAAAATATCCTGTTTTACTTAATCGAACACCTTATACCGTAGCGCCTTATGGAGCAGATGAGTATAAAAAATCACTTGGAAATTTCCCTGCAGAAATGCGCGAAGGTTTTATTTTCGTTTACCAAGATGTGAGAGGAAAATGGATGAGCGAGGGTGAATTTGAAGATGTACGACCTGTTAATAAAACGAAAAATAAAAAAGCGATTGACGAAAGTACAGATACGTACGACACATTGGAATGGTTGGCAAAAAACATGAAAAATTACAACCAAAAAGCTGGAATCTATGGAATTTCTTATCCTGGTTTTTATTCAACAATGAGTTTAGTTAATTCGCATCCAACCTTGAAAGCTGTTTCGCCACAAGCACCAGTTACGAATTGGTTTTTAGGCGACGATTTTCATCACAATGGTGTATTATTTCTGAATGATTCTTTCAAATTTATGTCGTCATTTGGTGTAAAACGTCCGCAACCAATTACGCCAGATAAAGGTCCAAAATCATTAGAATATCCAATCAAAGATAATTACCGTTTTTATTTAGAAGGTGGATCTGTAAAGGAATTGAAGGATAAATATTTTCAAGATAATATCAAATTCTACAATGATTTGTTTGCACATCCTGATTATGATCAATTTTGGCAAGATAGAAATCCTTTGCCACATCTTACCAATGTGAAACCTGCTGTGATGACGGTTGGTGGTTTCTTTGACGCAGAGGATGTTTATGGTGCTTTTGAAACTTATAAAGCAATTGAAAAGCAAAATCCGAATGCGACAAATATTTTGGTCGCTGGACCATGGTTTCATGGTGGTTGGGTTCGCTCTAAAGCCGATACGTTTGGCGATATGCAGTTTGGAACGCCAACAGGTGAATATTATCAGCAACAAATTGAATTACCTTTTTTCAATTATTATTTAAAAGATAAAGGAAATTTCAAACCGACAGAAGCGCAAATCTTTATCACAGGTTCTAACGAATGGAAACAGTTTGATACTTGGCCACCAAAGAATGTGACAACTCAGAAAATGTATTTGCAAGCCAACGGAAAAATATCTTTTCAACAGACTAATAATACAAGTTTTGATGAATATGTAGCAGATCCAAATAATCCTGTTCCATATCAAGGTGGTGTTTTAGAAAGTCGTCCACGAGAATATATGGTCGATGATCAACGATTTGCGTCAACTCGTCCTGATGTTATGGTTTATCAAACCGATATTTTAACGGAAGATATGACAATCACAGGTCCAATTATAAATCATTTATTTGTTTCATCAACAGGAACAGATGCTGATTATGTAGTAAAATTGATTGATGTTTTTCCTGAAGATACACCAAAATATAATGGGAAATTGATGGCTGGATATCAAAATTTGATTCGTGCCGAAATTATGCGAGGAAAATACCGCAATAGTTTTGAAAAACCCGAAGCAATGGTTCCTAATCTGAAAACAAATGTAACGTATTCTATGCCAGATGTTGGACATACTTTCAAGAAAGGACATCGTATTATGATTCAAGTTCAAAATACATGGTTTCCTTTAGCAGACCGCAATCCGCAACAATTTATGAATGTTTATGAAGCAACCGCGAAAGATTTCTTGAAACAAACACAACGAATTTATCACGATTCTTACATCGAAATTCCAGTTTTGAAATAACAAAAAATCCAACAAGTAATTTGTTGGATTTTCTATTTTGATTCTATCAATTTATTCAACTAAAACTGCAGAAATCAACACTTTTTCGAAACTAAATGAAACACTAATCGGACAGGTTTCTTCTGCCTCTTTTGCTATTTTCTGAAATTCTTCATCTGTAATCGAAGGAATACTTGCTGTTAAACTTAATTCTGATCGAACAACTTTTCCTCCTTCAAAAACAATTTTACAATCGGTTTCTAATTTTTCTGCTGTATAACCTGCGTCTCCAAGTAATGCAGAAGTTTTCATTGTAAAACAACCTGCATGAGCCGCTGCCAGAAGTTCTTCTGGGTTTGTTCCTACTCCTTCTTCAAATCGACTTTTGAACGAATATTGCGTATTATCTAATACTGTACTTTGTGTGGTTAATGTTCCTGATCCTTCTGTAACCGAACCATTCCAAACTGCTTTTGCACTTCTTTTCATTTTGAATATTTTTTAGATTGAATTTTATTAAAGTTAAAGATTATGAAATCATAAGAAGAATTAATTCTCAACTTTAAGAATAATTTTAACGAAAAAAGTTCAGATAAAAAATATCTGAACTTTTACTAAAAAAACTACTAACCACCCTTTACTATGAATTGTATTAGGTTATTCAAATTTACTAAGAAACTAATATTTATAAAATTGAAAATCAATTTCTAATCTAATTTTAATTTTAGAAAATCTTTATAACGTAACTTTTCCTATCTTTCCTTTATTCCCAACCAAAATCACATATTTCTTATCTGGCGAAACTGTACACGTATTGTAACTATCTTGTGTAATAGTTGTCCAATTATGTCCTCCATCTGCTGAATAATCCACTCCAGAATAGCCACAAACCAAGACTTTATCTTTTGAAATAATTGTTACGCCAGATTTATATCCTGTTGGATATTTCCATGAATCTTGAAAAGCAATTTTACCATTTGTCAACTTAAATTTATAGAAATTATAGCTCGAATCTTCTGGTTTTGTAAAATCTCCACCAACCAAATATCCTACATTATTTGTTGCGTCATAAGCCATTCCATTAATTCCAGAAGTAGAACTTTTTGTTTTCTCTAACGCATACATTTGACCACCTTTTGGCGTATAATAGTATAAATTCGATAGCTCTCCTCCTGTCACAATCAAGGTTTGCTTTGCATCTACATACAAATTACTTCCACTTGAAGCAAAAAAAGCTTCTTTCGGATTTTTTAAACGCAAAGGTTGACCATGAAGCGATTTTGCAACTTCCCATTTTGTCGGATCAGTAATCGAAGACGTTAATACAAATGGTTTATCTGGCGACATTGGATCGCCCAAGACAATAATCTTTTTCGAAGTTTTATCCACATAAATTGCATCTAAAAAAATACCTTTTTCATTATTTTCATACACTTTATTCCATGATTTTCCGCCATCTTTCGTTTGCAAAACATAAGCAGGAGAATCAATTCCTAAAGCTAAATAGTTATCTTTTCCTAAAACTTCTACATCTCTAAAATCTCTATTTTCAACAACTTTCGGGTTAATCCAACTAAATGTTTTACCACCATCTATCGTTTTACCAATTGTATTTTTTGAGCCAGAAACAATAAACGTTTTTGCATCCTGAAAAGCCAAACCTCGGTAACTAACAGACGAATTTTCCTCATTAATCACTTGATAGGTTTGCGCAAAAGACAAACTCGATAACAATAGGACGAAATATTTCATTTTTTTATAAATTTTAGATTCTACATTTTATATAAAACTATTTTATCTCGGCGAATCAACCAAATATTTTTTAAGTTTGTGTTTTACATCAAATAAAATGAAACGATATACATTCTCAACATTACTTCTAAGTCTTACTTTAACATGTTTTAATCCAATTAATCAAACTGTTTATGGACAAAATATGTCAAAAAATAGTTCGAGAAGTTTACAGATTAATGAAAAAACATTAAACGATATTCTTGAGAGAAATAAAGCTTTTTACAAAGAAGGAAAAGTTGCCGATTATATTCCAGAATTAGGAAAAATGCAAGCGGATAAAATTGCTTTTTCTGTAGTTAATGAAAATGGTAAAGTGATAAATGTTGGCGATATCAATCAAAAATTTACAATTCAAAGTATTTCTAAAATCATTGCGTTGATGATTGCTGTTACAGAAAAAGGGGAGAAAAATGTATTTTCTAAAATGGGTTATTTCGGAACAGATAAACCATTTAATCATTACGCAAACCTTGAAACGACAGGAAAACCTCTGAATCCAATGATGAATGCTGGTGCGATTTTAACAACTTCTATGATTGATGGTGAAGGTGAAATTCCTTTCAAAAAAATCCTTGAAATGGTTCGCTACATCACCAAAAATAATTCGATAGATTATAGCAAATCCGTTTATAATTCTGAAAAAGAAACGGGACACAAAAATCGTGGAATGTTTTATTTGATGAAAAATAATGGCTTGATTGAAGGTGATGAAGAAAAGTTGAACAACTATTTCAAACAATGTTCTATCGAAGTAACTGCCGAAGATTTAGCTAAAATTGGTTATTTCTTTGCGCATCAATGCACACGTTTTGATGGTGATGCAACGTATAAAAATCCAGAAATCTCACAGTTAATTCAATCTCAAATGTTGACTGCTGGAATGTATGAATTTAGTGGCAAATATTCACGCACCGTTGGTTTACCAAGTAAATCTGGCGTTGGTGGCGGAATTACCGTTTCCGTTCCAAACAAAATTGGTATCGGCGTTTTCAGTCCTGCACTTGACGAACATGGGAATTCCGCAGCTGGATATCATATGATTTTGGATTTGGTAAAGCAATACAATTTAAGCTTATTTCAATAATTTCTTATGTTCGATTTTAGATTAAAAGTTTTTGATACGGTTGCTAAACGATTGAATTTCACGAAAGCAGCAAACGAATTAAACATAACACAACCAGCTGTTACAAAACACATTAAAGAAATTGAATTAAATCTTAACATTAAGTTATTTGAACGAAATGGGACGAAAATAAAATTGACCAAAGCTGGTGAAATTCTATTAAAATATACAGAAGAAATTTTTTCTGTTTATCAAAAAATGGAATTTGAAATTGGGCAATTACAAGAAAAACAAAAAGGAATTTTACGTTTGGGTGCAAGTACGACAATTGCGCAATATGTATTACCTCCTATTTTGGCAGAATTTCGAAAAAGATTTCCTGAAATTCAATTGAGTTTGGTGATTCAAAATTCGGAAAGAATTGAAGAATTATTAGGAAATCATAAAATCGATGTCGGTTTAATTGAAGCTCAAATCAAAAATAGAACGTTTCATTATTTTCCGTTTATGAAAGATGAAATTGTGTTAGTTTCTCGTCAAAATCATTCTATTTTTACCAAAAATAATATCAAATTAGATGATTTAAAGAACATTCCGTTGGTTTTTCGGGAACCTGGTTCTGGAACTTTAGAAACCATTGATTTAGCTTTAAAATCGAAAAATATAAAGCTAAATGAACTCAATATCGAAATTCAATTGGGAAGTACAGAAAGTATAAAATCGTATGTGTTACATTCTGATGCTTTAGCGTTTTTATCAATTCAATCTATTTTACAAGAACTTAAAAATCAAACTTTAACTATTATTGACATTAAAAACCTTGTGATAGAACGTAATTTCAATTTTATCATTCCAGAAGGTGATCAATCTAAATTGGTGAATTTGTTTATTAATTTTTGCAATAGTTATAACTTAAAGTAATAATAGATTACTTTTTATCATTTCTTTTTGAATAATAAGTACAAGAAATTTGTACCATAAAATTATTCAAATCATGAAAATTATACATTCAGAAAAAGGCTTATTTCAACAATTCACTACACAAAAAGTTATCTTTTTAATTTGTGCATTTCTATGTTTAATGCCTTTTATAAGCTCTCCTATCGCATTAGTTTTAGGATTTGTTGTTGCGCAAATATTTGGAAATCCATACGAAGTACAATCACGAAAAGTATCAAACACTTTACTGAAAGTTGCTGTGGTAGGTTTAGGATTCGGAATGAATATTTTTTCGGCTATACAAGCAGGAAAAGAAGGAATTGTATTCACCGTTGTAAGTATTTCTACGTTGATGATTTTAGGATTTTTATTTACCAAACTCTTCAAAATTGAAAAAGCTACAGGCTACCTAATTTCCGCTGGAACAGCAATTTGCGGAGGAAGTGCAATCGCTGCAATCGCGCCAATTACAAAAGCAAAATCCAATCAAATTTCGGTTGCTTTAGCAGTAGTTTTCACATTAAACTCAATTGCATTATTGATTTTCCCACCGCTTGGACATTTATTCAACTTATCTCAACACGAATTTGGTTTATGGTGCGCTATCGCAATTCACGACACAAGTTCTGTCGTTGGAGCAGCAAGTAAATACGGAGAAGAAGCTTTACAAATCGCTACAACAGTGAAATTAGCTCGCGCACTTTGGATTATTCCATTATCGTTTTTAACCTTATTGTTTTTCAAAAACAACACATCAAAAATTAATATTCCGTGGTTTATTGGTCTATTTTTAATCGCTATTTGTGTGAATACCTATGTACCTTTTGTCCATCAATTTAGTCCAATTATTATCGATCTATCTAAAGCTGCTCTTACGCTTACATTATTCTTAATCGGCACAAGTTTATCATTCAAAATGATGAAAAATATCGGCTACAAACCGTTATTAATGGCGATTATTTTATGGGTAATTATTGGTGTTGGAAGTTTAATTATGATTATGAATTTAGCTTAAAATCATTCAGATTTCTATATTTGTTGTTATCTTTAGAACAAGAAAATTTACAATGAATCATCGATTATTAAAAAATATTGCTCTCGGAATTGGATTTTCAATTTCGAGTTTTGTTTCTGCGCAAACCTATACTTTAAAATTCAAAACTAATTACGGAAAATTTGATGTAATGTTATATGATTTCACTCCCAAACATCGCGATTTGATTTTGAGTGAGATTAATAAAGGAACTTATACAAATGCACAATTTAACAGAGTTGTGAAAGATTTCGTCATTCAAGGAGGCGAATTAGATGATCCTATTTTGGCGCGAGAAGCCGAACATCCAGAGCAAAAACCGATTCGTTTAGCGCCAGAATTTAATCCGAAAGCTTTTCATAAAATGGGAGCTTTAGGTGCTGGTCGAGATGGAAATAAAGAAAAAGCTTCTTATTACAATCAAATTTATTTTGTTGTAGGAAAAAAAATTACAGCGAAAGAATTAGATGATTTGGAAACTAAAAAAGGAATCAAATTTACAGCAGAACAACGCGCTGAATATTTAAAAAATGGCGGACAGCCTCGTTTAGATCATGATTTTACAGTTTTTGGAGAAATTACAAAAGGTTTAGACAAAGTCATGAAAATTAGTGAAGTTGAAACAAAGAACGAATTACCATTAGAACCTGTTATTTTTTCAATCAAAGTGAAAAAGAAAAAAACGCCTACAAAATATAACAAAACAAGTGTTTCTTTGGGCGGCACAGCGATTGGTTTTTAATTATTATTTTTGCAAATCAATTACAAATTATGCAACCATCAATTTTATTAACGACTTTAAACGCAAAATATATTCACCTCAATTTGGCAATTCGTATTTTGTACGATTTGAATCATCATCGTGGAAATATTTTTTGGAAAGAATTTACGATTAAATCTGACTTTGATGAAGTTGCAGAAAAATGCGCTAAATACAATATTATCTGTTTTAGTTGCTACATTTGGAATATTACGCAGACGTTAGAGGTTTGTAAACGAATCAAACAAATTTCTCCTGAAACTAAAATTTTGTTGGGTGGACCAGAAGTTAGTTACGAATATGATGATGTGATTGCAAATGATTATATCGACTATATCATTGTAGGTGAAGGAGAAATTCCGTTCGAGGAATTTGCAGCAAATTATCCCGCAATAGAAAATGTACCGAATTTAGTTTACAAAAAAGAGAACGAAGTTGTTTACAATGTACAAAATATTCAATTTGATATTAATCGATTAAAAGGTCGAAATCCTTATCAATACGATAATCCAGCGGATTTGGAAAAGAAGGTTTGTTACATCGAAACTTCTCGTGGATGTCCTTATAAATGTGAGTTTTGTTTGGCAAGTTTAGACAATAAAATGCGCTATTTGCCGATGGAAACCATCAAAGAAAATTTGTTGTATTTGATGAAACACGGGAAAACAATCAAGTTTCTGGATCGTACATTTAACATAAAACGAGATTTTACGATTGAATTGTTTCAATTTATTTTGGATCATTATCGTGAAGGAAATGTTTTTCAGTTCGAGATTACAGCAGATATTGTTCATCCTGATATTATAAAATTCATCAACGAAAAAGTGCCAAAAAATCTTTTCCGTTTCGAAATCGGAATTCAAACCGTTAATCAACAAAGTAATCGAGAAGTTTCGCGCAAGCAAAATTTTGAAAAAACGTCAAATGTTATCAATCAATTAAAAGATCGAATCGAGATGCATTTGGATTTGATTGTTGGTTTACCTTTGGAATATATTGATGATTTGAAATTTAGTTTCGAAGAAACCTTTAAACTATATCCACCAGAATTGCAATTAGGTTTTCTGAAATTTCTGAAAGGGACTCCAGTTCGTCAAAAATATGAAAACTATGGTTACCATTTTGATCCAATGCCGCCTTATCAAATTATAAAAAGTGATTTTTTAAGTGAAAATGATTTAGAAAATATTACTGCTTTAGAAAATGCTCTGGAGATTTATTGGAACAAACCAAGAACGCCAGAAACGCTGAAATATATTAGTCAAAAGTATTCTATTTTCGATTATTTGATGGGATTAGGACAATATTTTGAGCAGCATCATTTGTTTCACAAACATACCTTGAACGATGTTTTTCAAACGATTTACGATTTTGCGCAAACATTTACAAACGACAAAATTATATTAGAATTAATCGCGATTGATTATTATAGTTTTCATAAATCAAAACCAAAAGATTTATTTGAAATGGAACAAAAAATTGAAGAAGATTTGAGTGAACTTGCTTCTCATCCAAAAAGTAAATTTGTTTCGATTCCAATTTCATTTGATTATCTAATTTGGAAAGATGAAAATCGAATTGAAGAAACTACTGAAAATTGGTTAATAGAATTTGTAGGAACTTCTCACAATATTATTCATTGCGAAGTTTTAGAGAAATAGAAGTATAAAAAAACCTCTCAAATATTTGAGAGGTTTTTTTCTTAAGATTAGAATTGCTTATTGCCATCCACCTCCAACAGCGCGATATAATTCGACCATTGATGATAAAGATGATAATTTCGCATCAACAACATTCAATTCAGCATTCAACCCATTGTCTCTTGCTGTAATTACTTCTAAATAGTTTGCCATACCGTAGTTTAACAATTCTTCAGAATAGGTAATTGCTTGATTGTATAATTGATATTCTTTTTGTTTATATTCAGCTTTCTTCGTTGCTGCATCGTATGTGTATAACGCATCAGAAACCTCTTTACTTGCATTTAAGATTTTGCTTTTATAATTAATCAAAGCATTTTCTTGATTTGCTAAAGCAACTTCTTTTTGCGTACGCAATTTACGTTGTTGTAACAAAGGTTGAGTTAAGCTACCGATCACCGTTGCAAATAAAGATTGCGCACTAAATAATTTATCGATATCAATTCCTTGTACACCACCTGTTGCAGTAATAGAAAGAGAAGGATAAAAACTTGCATTCGCAACGTTAACATTCTCAAAAGCATTCATCAATCCAAACTCTGCAGCTTTGATATCAGGACGATTTTCTAATAATTGAGCTGGAACACCAACAGATAATTTTTCGTCAATTTTTTGAGAAGCTAAGTTTGTACGATTAATAGATTGAGGATTTGTTCCTAACAAAATACTCATCACATTTTCATTCATCTTAATTCCATTTTCAACATCAACCAATAATGATTTCACATTGAACAATTGCGCCTCTGTTTGGTTAACTGCAACTTCTGTTACATTCCCAGCTTCTTTCAAAGCTTTCGTTGTTTCTAAACTTTGCTCGCGGTTGATTAAAGTTTTATCTAAAATTCTTTTTTGCTCATCTAAAGCCAATAAGTTGTAATACGCATTTGCAATAGATGCAACAATTTGCGTTTTTACCGCTTTGTGTGCTTCTACAGTTTGCAAATAAGTTGCAGCAGATGCACGTTGATTACTTCTAATTTTACCCCAAATATCTGCTTCCCAACTTAAGTTCCCTGAAACTTCGTATTGACTTTGTGCACGTTTTGACATCAATGCACCAAATTGAGTATTACGAGAGTTTTCTGTAAACGTATATTTCGGACCTACAGATAAAGTTGGTAAATAACCTGCTTTACCTTGTTTAGCATACGCCTCAGCAACTGCAATATTTTGCAGTGCTGAACGTATATCTAAATTATTTTGTAAACCTTGATTAATCAAAGCTTGTAATTGAGTATCTGTAAAAATTTGTTTCCAAGAAACAGTTGCAACACTTGCACTGTCTTTTGCAATAACATCTGTTCTGAAATTTGCTTCATTTACAACAGCTTCAGGACGATGATAATCTTTTGCTACGAAACAAGATTGAACAGCAAACAATCCAGCTGCGATTAAAGTAATATTAAATATTCTGTACTTTTTCATTTTTAGATTGAATTATTATGTTCAATTTCTTCTTGTGGACGATCAAATTTAACTGGTTTAACTTTTTCTTGTAATGTTTGGAAAACAACAAACAATACTGGAATAACAAATAAACCTAAAATTGTACCTACCAATAAACCAAATGCTGCTCCAGTAGCTACAGAACGGTTACCAGCAGATGATACACCTGTTGCAAATACTAATGGCATTAATCCTAAAATGAAGGCAAAAGATGTCATCAAAATTGGACGTAAACGAGCTTTAGCTCCGTCTATAGCTGCCTGAACAATTGACATTCCGTGTACACGTCTTTGTAAAGCGAACTCTACAATCAAAATGGCATTTTTAGCGAGTAACCCAACCAACATGATTAAGGCAATTTGGAAATAGATATTATTTTCTAATCCAGCTAACCATTGAGATAAATATGCACCCATCATACCACAAGGAACAGATAATAATACTGCGAATGGTAAAACATAAGACTCATATTGTGCAGATAAGATAAAGTACACGAATACGATACATAAAGCAAAAATCATTGCTGTTTGAGAACCTGAATTAATCTCCTCACGAGTAAGACCTGTAAAGTCAGTACTATAAGAAGTAGATAATGTTTGTTCAGAAACTTGATTAATTGCTGTAATCGCATCACCTGTAGAGAATCCTGGTTTTACTGCTCCTGTAATATTAGCTGATGTAAATAAGTTGAAACGGTTAACAGAGTTAGGACCATACACACGTTTTAAAGTCACAAATTGTGAAACTGGTGTCATTGAACCTGCATCCGTTTTCACGAACATTTTATTTAAGCTTGTTTCATTGATACGATCATCTGGTGAAGCTTGAATGTACACACGGTATTGTTTACCAAAACGTGTAAAGTCAGCTGCATATAATCCTCCAATATATCCTTGTAAAGTTGAGAAAATAGAACTTACTGAAACACCAGATTGTTTTGCTCTTTCAATATTAACATCGATTTCGTATTGAGGAAAACCTGTGTTTAAAGATGTTTGAGCATACATAATTTCTGGACGTTGCATTAAAGCACCAATATATTCCTTTGCAACTTTATCAAAATCAGCAATATCTCCACCTGTTTTATCTAATAATTTCAACTCGAAACCAGAAGACATACCAAAACCTGGAATTGATGGTGGTTGGAAGAAAATCATTTGAGCATCAGGAATTTGAGCTGCAGCACCAAATAATTGTCCAATGATTGATTGTACTGATAAAGCATCTGTTGTACGTTCTTCGAATGGCTTCAATTTAATGAACATCATACCATAGTTAGAACCAGCTCCAGAAATAATAGAGTTACCCGAGATAATTGTTGCTTTATCTAATCCAGGAATTTTTTCAATTTTTTTCTGGAATTCTTTTTCAACTTCATATACACGGTCCATAGAAGCACCCGCTGGTAACTCGATATTACCAATAATAAACCCATTATCTTCAGTTGGTACGAAACCTGTTGGCATCATCTTTCCAACACCCCAAATTCCTAAACCACTTACAATAATCAATAAGAATGAAATCCATTTGTGTTTAATTAAAAATTTGAATGAATTACCATATTTATGTGTCATACGATCAAATGAAGCATTGAAAGCATCAAAGAATCGCTGAATAAAGTTACGTTTTTGCTCTCCTTCTTGATGTGGTTTTAAGAATAAAGCACACAATGCTGGAGATAATGTCAAGGCATTTAATGCCGAAATTAAAATGGCAACAATTAAAGTAATACCAAATTGTTTGTAGAATACTCCGGTTGGTCCTGAGATAAATGTTACTGGTACGAACACCGCACACATTACTAATGTAATCGAAACGATTGCTCCAGAAATTTCATCCATCGCATTTTTTGTTGCATCCATAGGAGCTTCGTGATGAGACTCCATTCGAGCATGCACGGCTTCCACCACAACAATGGCATCATCTACCACAATACCAATGGCGAGTACTAAGGCAAATAACGTTAATAAGTTTAACGAGAATCCTGCCAAATTAAGGAAAAAGAATGTACCAATAATAGACACTGGTACCGCAATCAATGGTACTAATGTAGAACGGAAATCTTGTAAGAAAATATATACAACAATAAATACTAAGATAAACGCTTCTATCATTGTGTGAACAACTTTAGAAATAGACGCATCTAAGAATGTATTTGTATCCATTAAGATAGTGTAAGAAACTCCTTCTGGTAATAATTTAGAAGCTTTTTCTAACTCAGCTCTCAAGTTTACAATAATTTCTTGTGCATTAGATCCTGGTGTTTGATAAACAGCAAATACAGCAGAAGGATCCCCATCCATTGCAGAACGTCCTGCATAAGATTGAGCACCAAATTCTACATTTGCTACATCTTTTAATCTTAGAACCTGTCCGTTTGGTAAAGATTTAATAACAATATTACGATATTGATCTTCTGTCTTGTATCGTCCAGAATATGTAATTGTATATTGGAATGACTGTCCAGAGTTTTCTCCTAACGAACCAGCAGCAGCTTCAAGAGATTCTTGAGATAAAGCTGCAGAAACTTCAGAAGGAACTAAACCATAACTTGCCATACGAGAAGGATCTAACCAAATACGCATAGAATAAGTCATCGCACCAAACACAGTTGCATCCCCTACACCGTTTACACGTTTTAAGGCTGGAATAATATTGATGTTCAAATAATTTTGAAGATAAATCTCATCGTATTTGGGGTTTGTTGAACTAAACGAAGCAAACATCAATGCTGATGTCTGTTGTTTTTGTGTCACAACCCCTGAACGAGTTACCTCCGAAGGTAATAATGGTGTAGCACGTGCCACACGGTTTTGTACGTTTACCTGTGCGATATCTCCATCTACACCTGGTTTAAATACAACATCAATAGAAGCAGAACCGTTATTAGAGGCAGTAGAAGAAATATAATCCATTCCT
>NZ_DLOC01000033.1:0-999 GCF_002478465.1 Empedobacter sp. UBA7494 | reverse complement strand
AGAAATATAATCCATTCCTTCAACCCCATTCACCTGTTCCTCTATCGGGATAATTACAGACTCCATTACTGTCTTTGCATTCGCTCCGGGATATGAAGCAGAAATTTTTACAGTAGAGGGTGCAATATCTGGATATTGTGTTACCGGAAGCGATATAAGCCCCAGTATACCCAATATCAATATAAGGATAGAAATTACCGTAGATAATACGGGTCTTTCAATAAACTTTTTTAACATATCTATTTACAATTTAGAATACCGTTTTTGTAGATTCTACGATTTGATCAAAGTTTGCTGGAGTTGGTTTAACAGCTGTTTTATCACGTAGTTTTCCTACACCTTGTGCAACAACTTTATCACCTTTTTTCACTCCGTCTTTTACAACTGCCATATTATTCGCTCTTTCTACTACAGTAATTGGCGTTGCGTAAGCTGTATCTTTTGTTACTTTGTAAACATAAGTCATACCTTGTTGTTCAAACGTTGCAGCCTCTGGCACAACCAATACATCAACATAAGTTTTTGGAACACGAATACGCCCTGAGTTACCATTTGCCAAAAGCTTAGCCTCATTATTGAACGTAACACGGAAATCAATTGTCCCTGTTGTTGGATTAATTTGACCAGTTACAGTTTGTATTTTACCTTTCTCAGGATAAACATCTCCATTAGCTAATACTAATTCAACTGCTGGAATTTTGTTTAATTTATCTTTTAAAGTTGATCCTTCAGATTTAGAAATAAAGTTTAAATACTCTTTCTCATTCATAGAGAAATAAGCATATACTCTACTTGTATTTGAAACTGTAGTAATTGGAGTTTGATCTGTAGGACCAACTAATGTACCTTGACGAGAATTAATAGAACCAACCACTCCACTAATAGGTGCTCTAACAACAGAATAATCTACATTTGCTTGAGCTCCTTTGTAATTTGATTGAGCTTCAGTAACACCAGCCTGCGCTTGAGACTTAGCAGCTACAGCTTGATTATAACTCG
>NZ_DLOC01000016.1:0-9280 GCF_002478465.1 Empedobacter sp. UBA7494 | reverse complement strand
TCAATCCTTTTCTTTTTTAATATCTAAAAATTGTTTTATTCTACAACTTCCATTTCTACGTTTAATGTTCCCGCATTAATAGAACCTATAGAAGTAAACGCTGCTTTACTCAAATCCAATAAACGAGATTTTGTATGAGGTCCTCTATCGTTTATTTTTACAACAACAGATTTTCCGTTATTTGTATTGGTTACTTTGACTTTTGTACCGAATGGTAAAGTTTTGTGGGCTGCAGTTAAGTTATTTTTGTTATATAACTCGCCACTAGAAGTTTTTTTACCGTGAAATTTATCAGCATACCATGATACAATTCCACTTACTTTTTTTCCAGCTTTTTCAACAATTTCCGAAATCGCAGTGTTATCTGTTTTATTAAAATCTGAAAATTTATTGATTAAATTAAGTTTCAAATTTTTAGTTATAGTAACTGGTAACGGATTTTCTATTGAAAAGTTTGATTTTCCTTTAGCTTGAGCCATTGGGATAATCATCAGCATTACTAATAATGTTAAAATATTCTTTGTCATTCTTTAGTTCTTTCTGAATCTTTATCTAAAATAAGCATAATAGATTTTGTTTGTACATGCATAGTTTTTTCTAATGATTTTCAGAAAATAAAAGAGACCTAAATGTCTATGTTTAGTAGCTTTAGAAAGAAATGTTAACTATAAGTTAAAAATATAGTCACTTATTAAAATTTTTAAGAACTATTTACAATTATTGTCTAAATAATTATTAATCAATTTATTAACTTTTTAACAAGTGAATGCTAAATTAAATGACGCGATTAAGATGTTGATTTAAGATATTTTTTAATCCAGTAAAACGCATAATTTGTTGAAGAATTTGACTCGTTTCTTCAATTGATAATTCAGGATTTTTTGTTTGATGCATCAATTCTTTAATCATATTATCTATGTAAATAATTTTGAAGCGAAGTAAAACATCAAATAAATCTTTGTGCACAAATTCTTCTTTTTTCTTAATATTGATGCCTTGTTTTACTGTCCAGTTTTCGCTTAAACTATGCTTTTCTAACATCATTTCCGAAGCAAGCTGTACAATTTCTGGATTGGTTAATCGAGAAAAATAGGTTCCTGTTCGCAATTCATCATTTTCTAAACCAACTTTCACTTCTTCTAAAATAGATTGATAAAGCGGATTACTCAAACTCAGTTCGTTTTCATCAAATTGAGAAATGATTTCTTGGTTAACTGTTGTTTTATATAGCTCGTTGTTCTCGTTCTTCAAATCAACTTCCAAATCACCAAATTGCATAATCAACTTAATAATTTCATTTTCTACAGTTTGTTGAACATTGATGACTTCCTTTGTAGACGGAACAACCGAAATAGCAGTTTTTTTTGTTCGCGCATTATCGATAATATGAGAAGACGAAGAAGTTGATTTATCGCCAGAATTTTGCAATTGAGCCAATTCTTTGAACAAAACTTCTTCTCGAATTTCCATAATTTTAGAAGTTTCTGCAATGTAAACTTCTTGCTTGATAATATTTGGAATAAGTGAAATCGATTTGACAATTTCTCTAATTAATTCAGCTTTTTTGATAGGATCATTCTTCGCATCTTCCAACAAAACATTTGCCTTGAAACGAATAAAATCGGAGGCATTTTCTTTTATATACGCTTCGATTTCTGTTGTCGAATGTTTTTTGGAAAACGAATCTGGATCTTCGCCTTCTGGTAACAAAAGAATTTTGACATTCATTTCTTGTTCCAAAATCATATCAATTCCACGGAAAGATGCTTTGATCCCAGCATTATCACCATCGTACATCACAATGATGTTCTCTGTCAAACGTTTTATCAAACGAATTTGTTCATTTGTAAGCGCTGTTCCAGAACTCGCTACTACATTTTGAATTCCTGCTTGATGCAACGACAAAACATCTGTATAACCTTCGACCAAAAAACATTGATCGGCTTTTGTAATGTGTTGTTTTGCCTGAAATAATCCGTAAAGCGTTTTACTTTTATGGTAAATTTTATTTTCGGGAGAGTTTAAATATTTAGCAGCTTTGGCATCATTTCGCAAAATTCTTCCACCAAAACCTAATGTACGTCCCGAAAAACTATAAATAGGAAACATAACACGTTCGCGAAACTTGTCATATTTCTTATTATCTTCTTTGAAAGTTGCTAAACCAGCTTCTTCAATTAATTCTTTCGAATAACCATTTTTTAAGGCATATTCAGCAAAGGCATCCCATTGTTTTGGTGAATAACCAAGTTCAAATTTGTCGATGGTTTCTTTGGTAAAGCCACGTTCGCGGAAATAACTTAATCCAATCAAATTTCCTTCTTCCGAATTATGCAATTGATTAGTAAAGAATTTCTTCGCAAAATCAGTCAAGATATATAAACTTTCGCGGTCTTTTTCCTCTTGTTGTTGCTCAAAAGTATATTCACCATCTTCTTCAATCTCGATGTTATAACGTTTTGCCAACCATCGCAACGCTTCTGGATAAGTAAATTGTTCAACTTCCATCAAAAAAGTCACAACATTTCCACCTCTTCCAGAAGAAAAATCTTTCCAGATTTGTTTGGCAGGTGAAACAACAAAAGAAGGTGTTTTTTCGTTCCCAAAAGGCGAGAGTCCTTTTAAGCTAGAACCTGCACGTTTTAAGTTTACAAAATCACCAACAACTTCTTCTACACGAGCTGTTTCGAAAATTATATCTATCGTTCTTTGAGAAATCAAATTGAATTATTTTTTAGAATTATGTAAACAAATTAATTCTCAAAATTAAAACAAATTCTTTACTTGGCTTCATCTTTTCAAAACCTTTGTAGAAATGTATTTTAACATTTTTGAGATTTGGTATGATATTCGTTTATTAGACTGAAACTTGAAATTAAATTTTATGAAATCAACAATTTTAAAAATATCTTTTTCAGCAATTTTAGCAACAGGATTCTTAACATCTTGTTCTACTGTTAATAACGTGATAGGTAATACTGAAAACACAAATAACAACTCTATTTTAGGAAAATGGGAGTTGAGCCAAATCAATTTTATGAAGGCAGGTTCTATTGCAGAAGCTTATCCAATGGGAACTCCTTACCTTAATTTTATTTCGAATAGTATGTTAAATGTTTCGGATGGTTGTAACACTTTGAATGGAGGAGTTACAATTTCTGGAAATGAAATTACATTTGGTAATATGATGTCTACGATGAAAGCTTGTCAAAATGTAGAAGATTCTAATTTCAGTTCAAAATTAAACGGAAAATTAAAATACTCTATTTCAGATAATAAATTATTATTAATTCAAGGAGATATTGTCATCATGACTTTTGTTCGTCCTGGTAATTTAGCAGGTTCTTGGGAATTAGAAGAATTTATTGGTAAAGATAGAAGTGCCAAAACATTAGATGATCGTTTCCCAAATCAAAAACCTAGATTAACATTTCAAAATAACAAGGTTTCTGGTAATGATGGATGTAATAATTTGATAGGTGCTTATGTAGCAGTTGGTAATTCATTGACAGTAAAAAACATCGCCACTACGCGAATGGCTTGTCAAGGTGTAGATTATGATGCTTTTGGAGAGCGTTTTAATAATGTAAATAAATACGAAATTGTAGACGGAAAATTAGTTTTGTTTGCAAATGATGTTAAAACAATGGTTTTCAAGAAAAAATAATGAAATTCAATTTATAAATCATTAAAGCTGTCATTTTTTGACAGCTTTTTTATTTTTATATTTGTAGACTTTTTAAAAGGAGAGAAAGATGAAATTTCCACAAACACATCAATTAAAAGATATAGCATCAATTATCGATGCAAAATTTATTGGAGACGAAAATTTTCCAGTAGAAGGAATCAATGAAATTCACCGTGTAGAAGCGGGAGATATAGTTTTTGTTGATCATCCAAAATATTATGATAAAGCGTTACAATCGAATGCTACAATTGTTTTGATAAACAAAGAAGTTGATTGTCCAGAAGGAAAAGCTTTGTTGATTTCTGATGATCCTTTCCGTGATTTTGTCAAAATTGGACAACATTTTATGGCGTTTGAAGCTGCTACAAAACAAATTTCTGATTCTGCAGAAATAGGTGAAGGAACAATTATTCAGCCAGGCGCATTTATCGGAAATCATGTCAAAATTGGAAAAAATTGTGTGATTCATTCTAATGTTTCAATCAATGATTATGCAATTATCGGAGATAATGTAATTATTCGTTCGGGAACAGTTTTAGGAGCTGATGCATTTTACTACAAAAACCGTGAAACAGGTTTTGATCGTTTAAAATCTGTCGGAAATGTTATCATCGAAAATAATGTAGAAATTGGTGCGAATTGTACGATAGATAGAGGAGTTTCTGCTTCTACAATTATTGGAGAAGGAACAATAATGGATAATTTAATTCAGATTGGTCACGATACAATTATTGGTAAAAAATGTTTGATTGCTTCGCAAGTTGGAATTGCTGGTTGTGTAAATGTAGAAGACGAAGTTTCTATTTGGGGACAAGTTGGGATTACAAGTGGTGTAACAATCGGTACAAAAGCGGTATTATTAGCACAAGCAGGAGTTAGTAAATCTCTGGAAGGAGGAAAAACATATTTTGGTTATCCAGCTGAAGAGGCTCGAGGATTGTATAAAAAAATGGCTGTCACAGAGATAATGGTTCGCGATTACAAGAGAAAATAAAATTATCTATAGAAAATATTTTATAGCCGACCGTTTGGTCGGCTTTTTTATGATAAATATCTTATCCTTTTTTGTCCTATTCCAATAAAGATTTAGTGTATTTTTTACATTGAATATTTTTTAAAATGCAAAACTCCTTTTATATTTGTGTAAATTAAAAATCACAATGTCTGTATTAGTAAACAAAGATTCAAAAATAATCGTTCAAGGTTTCACAGGGAAAGAAGGAACTTTTCATGCTGAGCAAATGATTGAATATGGAACACAAGTAGTAGGTGGTGTAACTCCAGGGAAAGGAGGACAAACTCACTTAGGGTTACCAATTTTTAACACAGTAAAAGACGCTGTTGATCAAGCAGGAGCAGACGTTTCTATTATTTTCGTTCCACCAGCATTCGCTGCTGACGCTGTAATGGAAGCTGCAGAAGCAGGTATCAAAGTAATTATTTGTATTACAGAAGGTATTCCAGTAGAAGATATGGTAAAAGTACAAGCGTATGTTGATCAAAGAGATGTAACATTAATCGGACCTAACTGTCCTGGTGTTATCACTTCTGAGGAAGCAAAAGTTGGTATTATGCCAGGTTTCATTTTCAAAAAAGGTAAAGTTGGTATCGTTTCTAAATCAGGAACTTTAACTTACGAAGCTGCTGACCAAGTTGTAAAAGCTGGTTACGGAATTTCTACAGCAATCGGAATTGGTGGAGACCCAATTATTGGAACTACAACGAAAGAAGCTGTTGAATTATTTATGAATGACCCTGAAACTGAGTGTATCGTAATGATTGGTGAAATTGGTGGACAATTAGAAGCTGAGGCTGCTCGTTGGATTAAAGCAAATGGAACTAAACCAGTTGTAGGATTTATCGCAGGACAAACTGCACCAAAAGGTCGTACAATGGGACACGCTGGAGCTATCGTTGGTGGAGCTGATGATACAGCACAAGCTAAAATGGCAATTATGGAAGAATGTGGAATCCATGTTGTTGCATCTCCTGCTGATATCGGAGCTACAGTTGCAAAAGTTTTAGGATAAGAATATTCTTAATCAAAATAGTAAGGAACTCAAATTTGAGTTCCTTTTTTTATTTTAAAATTCTTGTTATGCAATAAATATTATATGTAATCAATACAATCAATAATACTCCTAAACACATTAGTAATAAATCAAATCGCCCTTGAAATTTATTTGAAAAATCGATTTGTATTAACTCTTTATTTTGATATTTTAAAGCTTGTATTGATATTATTTTCTTATTATTTAAATGAGAATAAAAATAAGGTTGTGCCAGTTTTTTGATTTTGTAATCATTATCCTCTTTAAAAATTTCGAATTCAATCAAATTATTTTGATGATTTTTTTTAACAAATTCATATCCATTAATTTTATTGAAATTTTTATATTGTAAATTGAAATTTATTTGATGATATTCTTTTAATTTAAAGATTAAATATTCTTTTCGATTTTTCCTTTTTCCACTAAAATCTATTTCTGGCTGATAAGCCATATGACCTTTAATGGTTTTGTATTCTTGTATTTTATCAGGATGATAATTTTCTATGCTAAAAGATAAAATAAATATTATTAAAGAGGAGAAAATCAATAATGTAATTATAATATATTCTTTTTCTACAAAACTTATTTCAAAATCTTCATTCTTTTTTATTTCAGGATATTTAGTTTTTAAATAAGATAGAATCTCATCAAACACATATTTATTATGAACTTCTTTAATACGACAAACTATTTTATTATCAGCATACAATTGAATTAATTGTCCATTAGATTTCCTTTTATAAGAATCTTTATATTCACCATTTGTAATACTAAAGCTTGTGAAATCTATCGCTTTCTTATATATTAAATTAGTATAAATAAGTCTGTTGTTATTAAATTCATAAGACTCTTTACTATTACTAATTATAAAATAAAGTTGAACTATAATAAGTCCAGAAATTAAAAAATAATTGAAAGCGCTATATCCTATTAATATAAAAAAGAAATAGGCAACTACTGAAATTAATGTGACAATTTTCCTTAGAGCACTATCTTCACTTGAAGGAATAAAATGGGTATTAAATTTTATCATTACAAAAACTCGTCTTCATCATCAAAATCATCTTCCATTTCGTCATCGTCTGGAGGATAATCTTCGATAAAAACTTTGAATAATCTTGGACAAATGATTTGCAAATTGGTTAAATTTTCGTCATCCCAATCAAACTCAGGTTTTGGAGATTTTTCGGTATAAAATTTAAAACATTCTTTGTCTACAAAATCAATAATTTTGTGTTCGAATTTTTCGTAGAAAACATTATCAGCGATTAAATGAAAATCTTCAAACTCATATAAATCATCTTCGTTGAAGCCTTCGTCAAAATAATCAGCTAAATAATCAGGATTCAAAATTGCTTTTTCAAACAATTCTTGTCCTTGCGAAATAATCCAATTTTTGAAATAATAGAAATGTGTTGGATCTGTATCATCATTCATAATACATGCTGCACACCATATTTCAGGCGAATGTAATGAATAGGAGTAGAACTCTAATCGAAGTTGAAAACCAATAATATCCTCGGCAGTTAGATCTTCTAATTCTTGTGCCAAAGCCTTTTCTTGATCTTGCAAATTAATGGCATTGAGCAAAGAATTTTCTATAATTTGCCAAAACAAATCTTCTTCGAGCATACGCGAAATGCGCTCTGTGGGAAGGGTTGAAGAGTTAAACAAATCATCTAAAAAATCCATATTTCTACTTTTTAGTTTGTATTAAGTTGGTTTTGATTCGTAAAAAATTATCTAATGTTTTATTTCTTAAACCTTTAATTGATAAAACATTTTAATAAAATCTTTTTTTAATTTATAAATAAAATATGATGAAACCTATTAATTTTTAAACTATTTACAATTTTTAAGGTAATTGTTTGATTTTGTTTAAACTAAAAAAAGTCTAATTCGAAGTGGAATTAGACTTTTTGGTTTTAAATATTTTACTCAATAATATGCGGAACAAAACGACTTTTATCGGTTGTAATAAATTGGTCACTTTCGCGGAACGTAATTCCACACGATTCTTGTCCAATAATCCAACTTCCGATAATGGTATAACCTGTTTCTTCATGATGTAAATTAGCCAAAGCTTGATAAATAAAACCTTCTTCGTCATATTCTCCTGAAGTTTGCTCCGAAATAGTTCCGTTTTTTACAATTTCTACATTTGCACCTTCACGAGATAACAATGGTTTTTTGACATAATTCTTCATCTCTTTTGGTGAATCTGTATAAGCTTCTAATAATAATGGATGATCTGGATACAATTCCCATAAAATTGGTAAAATAGCTTTGTTCGAAAGAATCATTTTCCAAACAGGTTCTATCCAATTTGCGTTGATTTCATCATTTTTGATGTTGTATGCAAACAACTCGTCCATCATCCATTCCCACGGATAAAGTTTGAAAATATCTGTAATAGGTTCTTCTTCTAAATCAACAAAATTGACATTATTCCAACCGATTTCGTCTACATAAATTAATTTGGTATTAATTCCGGCCTGTATCGCGCAATCTCTGATATATTCGATATTCGTCAAATCTTCTAACGATTCTCTTACACAAGAAAAATGTAAGGTTTCACCTTTCAAATAAGGTTTTAACATTTTCCATGTTTCAATTAATTTATCATGAACAGAATTGAATTGATCTTTCGTTTCTCCAAAATAATTTTCCATCCAAAGCCATTGTACAACACCACATTCGAACAACGAAGTTGGCGTATCAGCATTGAATTCTAACATTTTCAATTGATCATTATCATATGCAAAATCAAAACGTCCATAAATACTTGGCGCATCATTTTCCCATGTATCAATCAAATAAGGTTGAATAAATTTTGGAATTTTAAATTCGTCCAAACGATTATTTAGAATCACATGTTCGACAGCATTCAAGCACATTCCCCACAATTCGTTTGTCGCTTCAAAGATTTTATCCGCTTCTTTTTCCGAAATAGAATAGTAATAATCTTCTACCCAATAGGTTTGTTTATTTTCGTCTGTATGATAACCAAAGCCGATATTTTCTAACCTTTTTTGCCAGTTTTCGTCCGCTTTTATTCTTTTTAATTGCATAAAATTAGTTTAAGATGAAACTGAACGAGAAGAAGCAGATTTTCCGAATCCACCGCGAACAGTTTGACTTTTATACGCTTGCGCTTTTGCCGCGTTTGTTCCGACATTAGATTGTTGATGCAAACCTTGACTTGCATAGCCCATTCCGCCACCAGTTAAGCTACGAAAAGCCATAAACCACAGTAACGAACTTCCCATTCCGCCGTGATGCGAACCACCAGAATGCGACGAATAATTTGACGTGACATCTGTGTAAGGTGCAGTAGAATCTGCACGCATATATACCTTTTGTGCATTGTTTGTAACAGGCGCTTCTTCACGATTCATACACGAACTAAGAACCGACGAAATTAACACTAAAGTCACGACTTTACTTGCTCTTTTTTCTCTTTTATTCATGATAGATTATTGAATAGTTACGTAAATAGGAATTTTGGTAGAATCGGTAGGTGTATATTGTTTGTGCGTAA
>NZ_DLOC01000032.1:0-27695 GCF_002478465.1 Empedobacter sp. UBA7494 | reverse complement strand
CAACTGGATTCCATTCTTGACGATCAGTATTAATGAAATCTGCTAAAGAAACTTCTCTTGCAATTTCGTAACGTCCCATCAATGTTGGTTGCTGTTGCATATTAGCAAATTCGTGTTTATCTGAACGAGAAGATTTTTCGATCTTAACATTAGATGCACCTACATTACCATTGTATAATGCGAAAGCATTAACCCCTACATTGTTCGCAACTTTACCAGCTTTTGTACGACCGTAACCGAAAGCTAAACCTACTGTTCCGATTGCTTGACCTGGTTGAATGAATACTGGAACGTTTTCTAAAACTACTCCATTAACAGTTAAGTTTACATACTCACCGTCAAATTGCATTCTTCCGTTTGTAACATTGTAGTTATCTTGAATTTTGATTCCTAATTTTCCCGCATCATTTGGATTAACTGTTAAATAGTTATCCCAAGAGTTACGTGTAATTGGATCTGGTAATTCTTGTAACCAAGGATTGTTTGCTTGTGTACCATCTCCTAAACCAGCTTTAGAATAGAATTGTATTTCCCATTCTGTTGCTTTACCAGTAGCTAATTTTGTAGCAGCTGCTGTAGCAACACTAGTGTTAGCAGTAAATGCAGATGTTTCAGTCCCTTCATTATAACCATTGTATAATGCTTTGTTGAAATCTACACCTAATTTTGGTAAAATAGCTGATTCCCAGTTTTGTTTTACATATAAGTAATATGGAGAAACTTTTTGTCTTGTTGCAGAAACCGCCATCACCATAATTGGATCATTTGGATCTTCTACTTCTGTTACTTTAGTTACTCCTGTCATCCAAGCGATTAATGAATCTTGGAATTGACGAGAATCAAATACACGTGGAATTGTTGGTTGTTGTAATGAATAAACACCTGTTAATGGGTTAAAATCATTCCAAGACTCTAAACCATGAGTAACTGGAGCAATAACGTCCATTACTGATGCAGTTTCGTCTAATTTTTCAACTAAACCAACTTTAAGTCCAATGTTTTTGAAAGCGGATTCAATTTCTTTTGCATTTTTAGCATTGTAAATTGGATTTGTTTGGAAGTTTAATAAAACTCCAACTTGTCCAGCTTTAGCTTCAGCAACAAATTGATTAAATACAGCGTCGTTAGACTCTTTTAATAAAACAGCTTTATCAGAAACTGCAGCTGATCCTAACAATTGGTTAATTGCGTATGCAATTACATATGCTTCTTTCGAACCATCTGCCATAACAACCGCTTTAGAACCTTTAGCTTTTAATTCAGCAAGAATTGCTTTTGCTTCTTTAGATGAAGCAGAACCACTTGTTAATCCTTGATAAACTTCTGCCAATACTTTTTCAGTATCAGTTGGTTTTAAAGGATAACGTGTATCAGCATTAGCTCCTGTTAAAGATAGAACAGATTCTACTTGGATGTGACGCATCATGTTTGCTCCTGGTTTACGAGCAACACCATAATCACCTTCCATTCCACCACCATTATAATCACCTAAGAAATCTGCGTTGAAAGAAACAACTAATTCAGCATTCTTAAGATCGTAGAATGGGATTTCTCTTTTTCCGTAAACTTCTTGTGCTGCGTCTAATGCATTCGTAGAAGAAATTGCATCATAAACAACGTGTTGAGTTGTTGGATATTTTGTTGCAAACTCAGCAATCAACTTTTTAGTTGTTGGTGAAGGTAAAGATGAAGTTAAAATAACTACTTTTTTTCCTCCTACTGATGCTAATGCTTTTGTTACACGTGCATCAAGCTCTTTCCAAGATGTTGCTTTGAAGTTTTCACCTGCGTTTGTTAAAGGTGATTTTATTTTATCAGAATCGTATAATGATAATACAGATGCTTGAACACGTGCATTTGTAGAACCATAATATTTTGCGCCTTTGTTAGCATCAATTCTAATTGGACGACCTTCTCTTGTACGTACTAATACGTTCGCATAATCGTATCCATCAAAAATTGTAGATGCATAATAAGTAGGTACACCAGGCATAATATTTTCTGGTTTAACTACATAAGGAACAGATTTTACGATTGGAGCTTCACAGGCTGCTAAAGTAACAGCAGCTGTACTGAACCCTAAAATCTTCAAAAAGTCACGTCGTGAAGTTTGACTATTCTCCATGGCGTTATCATTCCCTAAGAAATTATCTACAGGAATTTCTTCTGCAAATTCGTTGGTAGTTAACTTTTCATTTAATGTATTGTCAGTTAACTCCTCAAAACTTTTCCAGTAATTTTTCTTCGAAGCCATTTATACTCCTCTCTTTTTTATATTAATAATGACATTTACCACACTCTAAACCTCCGATAGCATCAACTGTAATCTTAGTTGCGTCACCGTACTGTTTTTTCAGTTTTTCGTGTAGTTCTGCGTAATATTCTTTGTTATACTCGTTGTCCATATCTACCTCAGTAGTTCTGTGACACTCGATACACCATCCCATTGTGAAATCATTCGCCATTTTTACTTCGTTCATTTCATCAACACGTCCATGACATGCAAAACAAACTTGGTCTCCTGATCCAATGTTCAATTCTTTAGCATTTGGAATAGTTCCATCTTTAATTGCTTTCTTAATCGCTTTCTCTCCTGCTACAACGTGTTGTGCGTGGCTAAAGAATACGAAATCTGGCATATTGTGGATACGTACCCATTCGATTGGTTTTTGTGGACCATCGTATTTGTTCGTTTCTGGATTCCATCCAATAGCTTTATACATTTTTTGGATTTCTCCTGTATAGAAGTTCTTAACTGCTTCCTCATCAGCGAATTTACCAGAAGTGATTAAATCTTCTTCGAAGTAATCTCCTTTGTATTCTTTGATTGTTTTGTGACAGTTCATACATACGTTTGGTGAAGGAATTCCAGACACTTTACCGTATTTAGCAGAACTGTGACAGTACTGACAGTCGATACCTTGTACACCTGCGTGAACTTTGTGAGAAAAATAGATTGGTTGTTCTGGCTCGTAACCTTTATCAACACCAACTCCCATTAATCCCCAATACACGTTGTACAATGCAAAGAATGCTAATACTGCTATTAACACACCACCAACTTTTTGGTATTTTTGGAAGAAGTTTGCGAAAGAAAAAGCAGCTTTTTCTTCTTTAGAATCTAAATCATCAGTTGCAGTTGCTTTAACTAATGCATTAACGCGAACTAAAATCCACAATAATAATGCTGCTAATACAACAAATCCAACTGCGATAACTCCTGTTCCAGCACCACCTCCGTTTCCGGCAGCAGCAGCTTTAGCAGCAGCAGCTTCTTTCTTTTTTGCAGCTTTTGCATCATCAAAAGCCTTTTTACCACCATCAGGATCGGCAGTATACGCTAGAATATTATCAATATCACCGTCAGATAAGTTAGGGAAAGCTAACATTTCAGTGTTATTGTACTCAGCGAAAATTTTGTTTGCATACGCATCTCCAGACGCACGTAAAGCTTTGTTGTCCTTAATCCAAGAGTGTAACCACTCTTTTCCAAGTCCAGCTTCATCTTGTACGCGTTTCTCAACATTACGTAATTCCGGCCCAATTAATTTGCCATCAATCTGGTGACATGCAGTACAGTTGGCTTCGAATAACTCGTAACCTTTACCTGCATCTTGGGCATTTGCTAAGGAGAACGTCGATAGTATTATCGCGCAGCTCCATAAACGTATTCTTTTTAGAAATCTTGCCTTCATTTACTTAAATAATCTCAGTTCGTTGTTTCTTTTAACTCGTTTTTATTTGAACACTTAACTAACAGCAAAAATAGCTTCAATACTTAATAAAATCATAAAGTTTACATACTGAACTTTGTCATTGAGCTTAATTTAAAACGTTTCTAAATTAATTATTAAAAAATATCGCTGTATAAATATTATCTATTTGATTTGATAGAAAAGATTTAGAACAAGAAAAATTACTATTTAACATAATTTAAAAAATAATCATTATTGTTTTTATTACAATCTGCCAATCAATTTTATGAAACAACAATCAAATATTTGTTAGTAAAAAAAAATTGGAACAATATTCGTTGTAAGAAAATAAAAGTCTATAAAATTTAATAACTTAATTGTAAAAAGTATATTTGCACAAATTAATTTCATCTTATGAAAAAATTTATCTTTTTATTCCTTATCACTTTTTCTTCTTGCGTGTTTGCTCAAGATAAAATTGATACCGTTCAAATTATCAACAATGGTACATTGAATATGGAAATTGATAGTAGAATAAATAATGTTTTAAAAGCAAAAGAAGACGCTGTTTGTAGTTATACCACTACTGTAAAGAAACCGACAGAGAAAAAACCAGTTATACAATCTAATGATCCTTGCGCAGGTACACCACAAGTGAATGGTTTCAAAATTCAGATTTATTATTCGAAAGATAGAAAAGATGCAGAAAAGGTAAGAAATGAATTTACGCGTTCCTATCCAGACTTATCATCGCAAACAGCTTATTTCTCGCCAGATTATCGTGTTTTGGTTGGAGATTATTTTACAAGAGCATCTGCTTCGAGAGATATTCGTCGTTTGAAATCAAAATATAATAGTGCTTTTTCTATTCCATTCAAAGTTTTGTGTAGAAAAGCGAAGTAATAGTTTATAAAAAGGAAAATGTATCCTTATCACAACAAAATAAAACAGCGAATAAAGAATGGTGAATTAGTTTTGTTTGAGTTTGTAGAAAAATATAAAAATATTTCTCCATGTTTAGTTTTATATTTCAAAACAGAACCTTTTATAAGACCTATTCGCGAACATCGTTTTTCTGAATATAGACTATTACTAAAAATAGAAAACGATTAACTTTCTTTAGAAAGTTCAAATTTATTCGAAAAAATATAAAAAAGCGTTACCAAGAAAATTGATAACGCTTTTTTATATTTTAATGGTAATATTTAGTAGTTGATTCATGCTTTTATTTTTAGTTGTTCAGAATTCTACCTCTGCCCTCAATTTCTAATTAGATAAGTATCGATGCTAAATTTGTTTGTACAAATCCCAAATTGCCTGCAACTAAAACTCCTTTTTCTCCTGTCGATATTTTTTCGATTCCATAAACACTTGATTCATCTTCAGGATTCGAATTTCCTTCGTAACGATAGATATAAATAATTCTAAAATCGTGCGGATGATCAATCAAATCACTTTCTAATAAATTAAAATCTTCTTGATATCCTTTTTCCGCAAGTTCACGTAGCGCAACACTTGACGTTTCATAATTAAATTGCCTTCTTTCAAACATAAAATTTATTTTTATTTTGTTAATAATTATAAATGTAATTAATTAATAGACAGAAAGTTGTTAAATATAAGTTAACAATTTGATGACATGAACAAATTAACATACTTAATGATTTATTGTATTCGAAATAAGTTCTTATTTTTGACAAAAAGATACAATGATTTTAGAAAAATTAAACCAAAACGAAGCTAATTTTGCTGATGTTATTGCGCATATTGAAGAAAATTATATTTATACAGCTTCTGCTTTTGTAAATGGAAATCAGGAAAATGCTGCGGATCAAAATCAAGGAAGTGCGAAGGTTTTTGCTTTTGCAAAATTGAATAATTTCTCTGAAGATGACACCTTAAAATTATTTGCGGAACATTATCAAGCTGTATTAGATTCGCCAGAAGGAACTGATCACAATAATATTCGTCAATTTATGCAAAACGGATGGGAAGGTGTGACATTTGAAAACGAAGTGTTGACAAAAAAATAAACTCAAAAAAAAACGTCTTACAAATTGTAAGACGTTTTTAATTCAACTAAAAAGGAGCCATAAAACTTATCGTATAATGATCGATGGTTTTTCCCTTCAAATCTTTTAATTCTAAAATAACTGGAACTTTGTAAGATTTCAGTTCGCTTTTAGGAATTTTAATATCTATTAAACCTTGCTTTAATTGTCCTTCATTTATTTGTATATATTGATTTGGCTCTACTAGCAAAACAGTTTTTCCACCTTTAAAACCATTTACACGAACAACTAATTTATATTGTTCGTTGGTTTTATTCATCAAACTGTATTGCATTGTATTAATGATATAATCACCTTCTACGACATAATCTTTTCCTGGAACTTGTAGAAACTTCACTTCGACATCACTTCTATTTAACATAAACACCGTCATTGCTCCTATCATTGCAACCAATACAAATGTAAAAGCAATTAATCTTGCAGTAATCTTAAATGATTTTCCTTGTTCGATATTTTCTTCAGAAGCATAACGAATCAATCCTGTCGGAAGATTAATCTTCGTCATAATATCATCACAAGCATCCATACATGCAGTACAATTTACACATTCTAATTGCGAACCATTTCTAATATCAATTCCAGTAGGACAAACTGCCACACATTGACCACAATCTATACAGTCTCCTTTTCCTACAGCAATTCGATCTTCTCCTTTTCTAAATTTAGAGCGTCCGTTTGTATTTTCACCTCTTTTGAAATCATACGAAACTTGAATTGTTTTTTTATCAATCAAAACTCCTTGAAATCTTCCGTAAGGACATACCAACGTACAAACCTGCTCACGAAACCAAGCGAAAACAAAATAGAAAAAAATACTAAAAATAAATGTTCCAAATAATAAACCTCCATGCTCTGATGGACCTTCGGTAATTACTTTGATCAATTCATCCATTCCGATGATATATGCCAAAAATATATTCGAAAAGAAAAACGAAATAATGTAAAATATCGTCCACTTTCCTCCTCTTTTCAGAATTTTTTCTTCGTTCCAATCTTGTTTATCCAAACGAATTTGTTTGCTTCTATCACCTTCTATCCAATACTCAATTTTACGAAAAACACTTTCCATAAAAATTGTTTGCGGACATAACCATCCACAAAACAATCGTCCATAAACAGTCGTAAATAATATAATAAAAACCACACTTACAATCATCCCGAAAGCAAGTAAGAAAAAATCTGTTGTAAAAAATGGATAACCAAAAAGAATGAAATTCGTATTGAACACATCAAATTTAAAAATAGGATTTCCATTTGTTAATTTTATAAAGGGTAACCCAACTAATAAAAGCAATAGAACCGAAGAAACAATTGTACGATAATTAGTGTATCTCCCAGAAGGTTTCTTCGCATACACCCATTTTCGAGTTCCTTTTTTATCCATTGTTGCGACCTCTGTTCTGAATTGCTCATTCTCTTTTTCAAAACCAAGTTGCGTTGAATCTTGTTTTATATCACTCATATACCTTACTACTTAATATCTATGCAAATTTACCGTTACAATCAGGTTAGAGCTTGGCACTATTTATGGTATTTATGGTAATATTTACGGATTGATATAAATCATTAATTTATAAATATTTACCAAATAAAAACATAAACCACCTATTATGAAAAACTTACTAAAGCTACTAGTATTTTCTATTTGTACTTTTACTTTTTTACAAAAAATATACACAATAAAAATGTGACTCAGTTCGCAATTTATCCAAGATGTGAAGAAAAAACAGATAATTACGTAGAATGTTTTAACATGAAATTGAGTCATGATGTTGAAGAAAGATTATCCAAAATAAAACCTGCTTTAATTAACGAAAATCCTGTAAAAGTGAGTTTTAATATTCCAGTAAACTACAATTTAAAGTAACTACGAATAATATTGTTTTCTGAATTGTTCTGGCGTAAACTCAGTGTATTTTTTGAAGAATTTCACAAAATATGATGCATCTTGAAAATTGAGTAAATACGCAATTTCTGTCACAGAAATTTCTTTGTTTACCAACAAACGTTTTGCTTCTAAAACAATGCGACTTCTTATTAATTCACCTGCCGAAGTAGCTAACACATCTTTGCAAAGTGCATTCAAATGATTAGGAGTAATGTACAACAATTCGGCATATTCTTTTGGTAATTTTTTGCTCTTGAAATTTTGCTCGATAAGCGTCTGAAAATTATCCAACAACACCGATTGATAATCGCTTGTTTTGATATTTACGCCTTCCAAACTTCGTTCAATATCAATAAATAAATTCATCAAATGGAAACCAATTTTTAAATTCGAGAATTGATTATTTTCTTGATTTTCATTTATCATTTCCTCAAAATAACTTGCAATTTTTTCTTGTAAATCTAGCGAAATTTCAACCACGTGATCTTTCACCAAAATAGATTGTAAAAATCTAAATTTCTGTAAAATGGAAGAATTAATCCCAATCCAATCAAAAAAATTATCAAAAAAATTCACGACAAAACCATCATATTTTTCCTTAAAATACCATTGGTGCACCTGTCCAGGTTTCATAAAATACATTGTCCCAGATTTCGCCTCAAACTTCTCAAAATCGATCAAATGTTCGCCACTACCTTCGGTAAAATAGACCAAATGGTAATAATTATGACTATGAACCTCCTGCAAATGCGGATTACTGTCAACATATCCTCTAAATCGATCAATGGAAAATAGTTCATTACTATTTTTTTCCGTGTTCAGATTACAGATATCATATGTAGGGAAAAGTTTTTTGGACATAATACAACGAATTACCAAGTGTAAAAATAAAGAATATTTGAAATGAAAAGTTTAACTTTAAACAAAAGAACATCAAAAATGGAATTTAAAGAAAAAAAAATTGTCTTACTTTCTTTGGATGGCGGCGGAATTAGAGGAATTATTTCATGTGTCATTTTAAAATATATCGAAGATAAATTAAAAGAAATTCATAACGAAAATGCTAAAATAGGCGATTATGTCGATTTTATTGCAGGTACAAGTACTGGTGCTTTAATCGCTTCTTTGTTATTATCTCCTTCTATCGAAAATCCAAAAAGAGCAAAACACTCGATTACAGATGCGTTGAATATTTATTTAGGCGAAGGAAAAAATATTTTCTCAAAAACATTCTGGACAATTCTCAATAATCCGTTGAGTGTGCTAAAAGATAATTTACCAACGCTTGTATTGGAGGAGCAATTAAAAATCGTTTTTGGAGAGACAGAATTAAAAGATTTGATTCGTCCTTGCGTGATAGTTTCTTATGATACTGAGCATCAAAAACCAAAAATTTTCAATTCGATTGATGGAATCTCTCCTTTCCGAAATTTTTATGTAAAAGATATTTGCCGTGCTTCATCAGCTGCGCCAACTTATTTTGAACCTGCAAAAATAAAATCATTCGCTGATCAAGAATTTAGTTGCATTGATGGTGGTGTTTTTGCAAACAATCCGACTTTTGTTGGTTTTATCGAAACGCAAAAAATAAATTTTAATAAATATTTCAAAGACGAATTAAAATATAATGGAACAGCACCTTTACAAGAATTTATTATCATTTCTCTCGGAAATGGTTCGCGTGCAAAATCATATAAACACGAACATTTAACAGGAATTTCAAAATCGAAATGGGTAGATCCTTTGGTAGACATTTTTATTTCGACTGGAGTTGATATGGTTGATCAGCAAATGAGAAGTATGTTCTCTTTATTGAAACCAAAATATCAACAAAATTATTATCGATTTAATCCTGAAATTCCAGAATCTGCATTGGATTTAGGAAATGTTTCCAACAGCAATATTAAAACATTATTGGATGTTGCCAATGATTATGTCGCAAAACACAAAGAACATTTGGATGAAGTCGTTCAAAAATTAATTTTCAATCAAGTTGAAATCTCATAAAAAAAGGCTTTGAGTAAAATTTCAAAGCCTCTTCTAATTTCTATTTATTTCGAACATAAACAAATATTTCTTGTTCTCTATTCAATCCTCTATTATCCACAATACTTTCTAAACACGCGTGACAATCTGTTACAATTCCCTCTCCATTGTAATTCGTGTAACTTCCATTCTCTAGCGCAACAACATGTGGTTTCAACAAATCTGCATTCAGTTTTTTGCGTTCTCCAATCAATGTGTACACATATTCACGTCCAGTTTCGTCAGTAAAATTATCCACTTTATAAATTTGATCCAATTCTCCTTCGTGATCAATTATAACAAATAAGTAGTCTTTGTGGCTATCTTTTTCAAAAAAAATTCTTCTCATAGCTTCAATTGTTTGACTCAAATTTAATAAAAGAATATTGGTTTTACCAATGAAAATTAAAAAGTTTTAAGAGAATTTTAAAATATTATCAATCTCAAAACAGATAATATTTTACTTTTACATCAACCAAAACACAAAAATGAAAACTCTTCTAAAAATCTTGACTTTAGGATTAATTTGCCTTATTTGTGAACCAATTTTCGCGCAAATAAACGCACAATTAAAACTCGACTTCGAAAAAATTATCCTTTCAAAACATTCATTTCCTTTTAATGGAGTTGAGATCGTTTCAAAAAATGGTAAAACGATTTATGAAAAAGTACACGGATTTAAGAATTTTGAAGAGAAAATTGCACTAAATAAATCAAATCAATTTGAAATTATGTCAAATTCCAAATTGTTTACGTCAGTTTTAATTTTGAAAGAAGTCGAAAAAGGCAAAATAAATTTGCAACAATCGATTAAAACATATTTACCAGAAATCACTTAATCGTGGGCAGATTCTGTTACTGTACATCAATTGCTTAATCATACACATGGAATCCAAGATATAACAAAACCTTTGTTGTTCAAACCTGGAACAGAGTTTAAATATGGAAATTATACGAATGTACTTTAAGGCAAAATCTTGACTAATGTTACCAATAAAACATTCCGAAAATTGGCAACAAATCTGTTCAAAGAAATTGGTTTGAAAGAAACTTTTGTGTATTCCGAAATCAAAAGTTAGTTTGATTGTATTGCAAAATATAATGCCAGATACTTAGGAAGATTATTATTTCTACGAAAAACAATTCAAAAATAGTTTACAGAAAAGCAATTTAAATGATTAAAATATGAGCAAACCATTTATAAAAACTACATTTTTGGTATTATCCTTGTAGAAAATTTGTATCTTAATTCCAATAAAACAAATAAAATCTAACCAATTGAAATTCAACTTAAAAAAAGTATTAAAATATTTTTCCATCACACTCTTGTCAATAATTCTATTGTTGACCATTGCAATTTTTAGTTTACAGTTACCTGCTGTACAAAATTTTGTAAAAAATAAATTAGTCAATTACCTCGAAAATAAAATACATACAAAAGTACAATTAGACCGTGTTTATGTCGATTTTCCAAATAGTTTGGTGATGGAAAATCTCTACTTACAAGGACAAGATGTTGACACGCTTTTATCGGTCAAAAAGTTTGATGTTGGTTTAGATATTTGGCAATTGACCAAAAGTAAAGCAGATATAAAATCTATTGATTTGAGTGGCGTTCATGCCAATGTTATACGTAAACCAGATGGGAAATTCAATTTCGATTATATTATCAATGCTTTTGTAACAGACGAAAAAGACGAAAGTCCTTCAAAGCCATTTATCATTTCGTTAGATAAAATAAAACTGAATGATATTAATGTTTCGTTCAATGATCAGCAAGCGGCAAATAACATCAAACTTCATCTAAATTCGTTTGATACGCGTGTCAAAAAATTCGATTTAGAACAAAATTCGTATGGAATTAGCGATATCAATTTAGACGGTTTAAAGCTAAAATTGAAACAAGATATTGTAAAAGAAGTTGCGAAAAAAGTAGAAGAAAAAGTAGATTCTTTGAATGATCAAAAGCCAATGAAAATTGAATTGAACGGATTTAATTTAACCAATTTTGATATCGATTATGGCGATGATATTTCTGGAATGTTTGCTAAAGTCAAATTCAAAGATTTCAAAACGCGTGTTAAAAAACTTGATTTACAACAAAATTCTTATGCGGTTGATGATATTTTAGTGAATGGTTTGTTGGTTGATTTTAATCAAAAAATGGTTAATAAAATCCAAGAAAATAATGTGGATAAAATTGACCCAAATGCAAAACAAACTCCATTGCAAATTGGGTTGAGTAAGATTAATTTGAATGATATCAAAGTTAATTATGGTGACGAAAATTCTAAGACTTTTGCCAAAATTAAGCTAAACGAATTCGAAACGAAAGTCAATAAACTTGATCTTGAAAATTCAATTTTCGACATCGAAAATATCTTATTGAAAGACGCTGATATCGAAGCAAATTTATTCCTTTCTTCGAACAATTCTACTTCCACTTCATCCACTTCTTCATCACCAATGAATTTGGTTTTGAACGAAACGAAATTAGATAATGTAAAAGTAAAATACAACAATACTGCAGAACGTCGAACGGCTCAAGGAATGGATTTTAATCATTTGGATTTTTCTAAATTAAATCTTGATTTGCGCGATTTCGAAATGAAAAATAACACATTTGCTGGACAAGTAAAAAGTGCTGAAATAAAAGAATCAAGAGGATTGAATATTCAGAAATTAACAACAGATTTCTTGTACGCAGATACACAAGCGTATCTGAAAAACCTTTATTTACAAACACCAAGAACCGTTCTTCGTGACGAAGTTATTTTGCGTTACAATACGATTAATGAGTTAACTTCTCATCCAGAAAATGTTTTGGTTAATGCGAATATCAAAAATTCAAAAATTGGTTTGGCAGATATTTTAAATCTTGCTCCAACGCTTAGAAATACGACGCCTTTCGACAAATATCCAAACGCCATTCTGAGTGTTAACACCAATGTAAAAGGAAAAGTAAACGATTTATTGATTAATAATCTCCAAGTTTCTGGTTTAGATGATTTGCAACTTTCGGCTTCTGGAAGAGTGAAAAATGCGATGAATCCAAAGAATTTATTTTATGATTTGAACATCAAAAACTTCTCAACATCTTCTAAAACGATATACAATTTAATTCCGAAAAATACTATTCCAACTAACATTAGAATTCCTTCAAAGCTTTCTGTCAAAGGAAAAGCGAAAGGAACAACCGAAATCATCAATACACAATTGGCTATCAATTCTACGTTGGGAAATGCGAAAATTGATGCAATTGTGGACATGCAAAAAAAGGATGCCGAGAAATATAATGTCAAAGCAGACCTACAAAATTTGGATATTGGAACGCTTATTAGCAACAAGGATTTAGGCAAAATAACAGGAAAAATTAATGCTATTGGAACAAGTTTCAACCCTGAAAAAATGGTTACAAAACTTTCAGGAACCGTTTCATCAGCTTATTACAATAAATATACTTATCAAAATATTACACTCGATGCAAAAGTGAATCATGGAGTATTTGATGTACATATTTTATCAAAAGATCCAAACGCGAATCTTAATTTGACGGCTTCTGGTGTGTACAAAAAGGATTTATCTGATGTAAAATTGAACGGAAATATTGTCAAATTAGATGTTCAAAAACTTGGTTTTTACAACGAACCGATGATTGTTGCAGGAGAAATTGATGCCAATTTCGCTGATTTAAATCCAGATTATTTAAATGGTTCTTTATATCTAAAAAACTTTGCATTATCCAATACAAAAGATATTTTTCCAATGCAAGAAGTAAGCTTGATTGCGACTTCAACTGCTGATTCAAATCAAATTAGTTTGACTTCACAATTGGCCGATTTGGATATGAAAGGAAAATTTAAATTGACACAAATTTTTGGTTCGATAACTTCAACAATTAACCAATATTATGAATTTCAGAAACCAAATAAAGACGAAAAAATAGAACCTCATCAATTCTTTACTTTGAATGCAAAAATTAAAGATGATGAGTTGATTCGAAGATTTGTTCCCGATTTGAAAAGCTTCGAAACCATAACACTTGACGCAACTTATAATGCCGATTCAAAACAAATCAATGTTGATGGAAAAATTCCGAATTTAACGTACGGAACAAATACGATTAACAATGGATTGATAAAACTATCCAACCAAGACGAATCCTTGTTGTATTCGTTGAATGTGGATGCATTAAAAAGTGAAAGTTTTCAATTACAAAAAATTGATTTGAATGGTGATATTACAAATAATGTGATCAATTATAACGTTTCGACAAAGGATGCGAAAGATGCAACACAATTTTTGGTGGCTGGAAATCTAAAAACGCTAAACGATATCACGGAAATTAGTCTTAATCCGAATGGATTGGTCTTAAACTACGATCAATGGCAAGTTGGTGAAGGAAATTTAATTCAGTTGAGAAAAGATGGAATTGTGGCGAATAATTTCAGTTTGATGAACAATGGAAGTCAAATTTTATTGCAATCTGAATCGGAAAAAGGAACAAGTCCGCTGAATATTACCATCAAAGATTTCAAAATTGAAACCATTGCAGAAATCATTAAAAAAGATGATTTACCTGCCGAAGGAATAATCAATGGAACAGCTCAAATTAGAGATTTAAACAAAGAAATGACCTTCAATGCTGATTTGACCGTTTCAGATTTAAAAGCTTTCGGAAATCCTATTGGAAATATTATAGCAAAAGTACAAAACACTTCTCCAACCATGATTAACGCTGATATTACCTTAGATGGAAACAGCAACAACATGAAGATTTTTGGAGATTATAATACCAAAGAAAGTGCGTTTGATTTAGCTTTAGATATCAATCGATTAGAAATGAAATCGGTGCAAGGATTTACAATGAATCGAATCAAAGATACAGAAGGTTATATTTCTGGAAATCTAAAAATCGTTGGAACAATGGATAAACCGAGCATTTTAGGTCAAGTCAAATTTAATCAAGTTGGTTTAACGATTGCTGAAACAGGAAGTAATTTCAGAAAAATTGATGACGCGATTGATTTCACGGACAAAGGAATTGAGTTCAATCGATTCAAAATTAATGACAACGATGGCAATTCATTAACGATAAGAGGAGAAATTTTAACGGAAACTTACCGTGACTTCGCCTTCAATTTAACAGCAAATGCACGAGATTTCAATGTGGTAAATTCAGAAAAATCGAACGATGCGATTATGTATGGAAAGTTAGCTGTCAATGCAAACTTAACGATAAAAGGTGATTTAGATTTACCTAAAGTAAACGGAATTTTAACCGTAACTGATGACACGAATTTTACATTTGTTTTACCTCAATCCTCGCCTTCTTTACAAGAGCGAGAAGGAATTGTCGAATTCATCGATCAAGATCAAGTGGCGCTTCAAGAAACAATTAAAACAGATGAATTAATAGCCGAATCTAAAATAAAAGGGTTAGATGTAAGTGTCAATATTGAAATTAGCAAAGAAGCCAAGACATCAATTATCATCGACAAAGCAAACGGAGATTTTGTAGAAATACAAGGTGAAGCCGAATTAACAGGCGGAATGGATCCTTCAGGAAAAATGACGTTGGTTGGCGTTTATCAAGTAGAAAAAGGTGCGTACGAACTTTCGGTGAGCTTGTTAAAACGTCGTTTTGATATTCAGAAAGGAAGTAGCATTACATGGACTGGTGAGCCAACTACAGCCAATTTAGACATTACGGCGATTTACAAAACAAAAGCCGCTCCTATTGATTTAATCGAACAACAAATTTCGGGCTATTCTTCTTCTGAAATGAACATGTACAAACAACGAATTCCGTTTAATACCGAGTTAATTTTGAAAGGTGAATTATTAAAACCTGATATTAAATTCAATATTTCAATGGATAAAGAGAATCCTTCCATTGCAACTGCGGTGATCGAAAATACACAATTGAAATTGGATCAGTTGAAAAATGATGAAGCCGAAATGAACAAGCAAGTATTTGCCTTGTTATTATTGAATCGTTTTATTGGCGAAAATCCATTCGAAAGTAAAACAAGTGTTTCTGCAGAAACAATGGCGCTACAAAGTGTAAGTAATATTTTGTCGCAACAATTGAATAATTTGGCGGATGATTTAATCCAAGGAATTGATATCGATTTGGGATTAGATACACAAGACGATTATTCTTCAGGATCTAAAAACACACGTACTGATCTGAATGTTGCCGTGAGCAAACGATTACTAAACGACCGATTGAAAGTTTCGGTTGGAAGTAATTTTGGATTAGATGGTGATGCACGAGAAAATGAAAACATGACTAATATTGCGGGTGATATCACAATTGATTATAGCTTATCTCGTGATGGTCGATACATGTTGAGAGCTTATCGAAAAGATGAATACCAAGTCGCATTACAAGGACAAATTGTAGAAACAGGTGTTGGATTTATCATCACATTAGATTACGATAAATTCAAAGAAATTTTCGAGAAAAGAAGAAAAAATAGAACGAACAGAGCAAATAGAAATACACAAAATCAAGAAGTGAAACCATGAAAAAATCAGTTTTAACCTATATCAAATTTATAACTTGTTCAATTTCTATTTTAGGTATTTCTTCTTGTAGCAATACACGTTTTCTGAAAGAAGGTGAAATGCTTTACACGGGCTCTAAATTAACAATAGAAGGCGACTCGTTAAGCAAAACCGACAAAGCTGAACTAAAAGATAATCTCGAAAAAAATATCATTCCAAAACCTAATTCAAGTTTTTTTGGACTTCGTCCGCGTTTGTACATTTACAACATCACCAGCGAACCTAAAAAGCAAAAAGGACTGAAATATTGGTTAAAATATAAAGTGGGTGAAAAACCTGTTTTATTGGGAGATGTAGACATCGAATTCAATAAAAAAATTCTGGTCAATTATTCAGAAAACAAAGGATTTTTCAATGCCAAAGCACAAGATGATACAATAAGTAAAAACAAAAAAGCGGAAGTACATTATGTTTTGCAACCGCGCAAACGTTATTACATCAACCAAGTTAATTTTCCAAAAGATACCACTTTAGCGGTCAACAAAGAAATTAAAAAAACACAAGCAAATACGTTACTGAAAGATAAGCAACCTTTCGATTTAGATGTGATCAAAGCTGAACGAGAACGAATAGATGCACGTCTGAAAGAAAATGGTTACTATTATTTTCATCCCGATAACATCATTGTACAAGCGGATAGTACGGTTACCAATAAGCAAGATGTCGAACTTTTTGTAAAGTTAAAAGATAAAACACCAGAACAAGCCAAACAACAATATAGCATTGACAAAGTAATTGTTTTCCCAGATTATAACATTCGAGACGCACGAAAAGGCATCTATAAAATGCCGATGAACAACGATTCCTTAGCAAAATACGAGCAAAATGGTTTTTACATGGTTGATCTAAAAAATAGTTTCAAACCAAAAGTTTTTGACCGTGTGTTATATTTTAAAACGGGAGAGATTTACAACCGAGCAGATCATAATTTAACCCTGAATCGATTAATTAATTTGGGTGTTTTCAAATTTGTGAAAAATGATTTCGTGATTTCTGATTCGGTTAACCATAAATTTGATGTGTATTATACCTTAACACCACGCGAATTTCAGTCGTTGAGATTAGAAGTTTTAGGACGAACAAACTCGGCGAATTATGGTGGTGGTGAGTTAAATCTCAATTGGACACATCGCAATATTTTCAAAGGGGCAGAACAGCTTAAAATGGCTTTATATGGAGCATTTGACATGCAATTGGGCGGACAAAAAGATGCGAATAATATTTTTAGAGCTGGTTTTAATACGCAACTTTCGATTCCAAGAATTGTCGCGCCTTTCAAATTTCATTCGTCAAGTGCGTTTGTACCGAGAACCAATATTGAGATTGGTTACGAATATCAAAACAGATCGAGATTATATACACTTCATAATTTCAATACTTCTTTTGGTTACGTTTGGAAAGAGAATGCGCAAAAAGAACACAATTTAAAAGTTTTTAGTGCGACTTTATTGTTTCCAGAAAAAGTAACAGATGAATATAACAGCAAGATTTACGATTCAATTGGAAATATCATCAACCCAAGTTTAAAACGTGTAGTGGACAAACAATTAATCTTTGGACCACAATATTCATACACGTATACAACCACGATGTTACCACGAAAAAGCACATTTTACTACCGTGGATCTGTCGATTTAGCGGGAAATTTAACTGGTTTGATTACAGGTGCAAATGTAAAAAAAGACAAGGAAAAAAAGATTTTCAAAATTCCATTTAGTCAATACGCAAAAATGGAACACGACTTCCGTTTTTATCATAAATTTTCAGATAAATCATCAATTGCCACACGATTTATTGGTGGCATCGCTTATCCGTACGGAAATTCAGAATTTGTTCCCTACTCGAAACAATTCTTTGTCGGAGGAAGCAACAGTATTCGCGCATTTAGAGCGCGAACATTAGGACCAGGAAGTTATGATCCACGTAACCAAAATGCAAATTTCTTTTATGATCAATCGGGTGATATTAAATTAGAAGTAAATGCAGAATTTAGACAAAAATTATTCAGTTTTCTTAACCTTGCCTTGTTTGTTGATGCTGGAAACATTTGGTTAATTAACGAAGATGAAACACGTCCAGGTGCTAAGTTTTCAAAAGAGTTTATGAATGAAATTGCAGTTGGAGCTGGTTTAGGACTACGTCTAGATTTTAATATCTTAATTTTAAGATTAGATTTAGCAACACCGCTTCGTGTCCCATATTATGAAAAAAATGATCGATGGACATTTGATAAGATTGATTTCGGAGATAAAGCATGGCGAAAAGATAATTTAATTTTGAATATTGCCATTGGATATCCGTTCTAAGCAAAGCGTAAAGCAAAAATAAAAAAAATGAGCGTCACAATGGACGCTCATTTTTTTTATTTAATCATATATTTATTTCAAATCAAAACGATCTGCATTCATCACTTTATTCCAAGCGGCAACGAAATCATGTACAAATTTATCTTGCGCATCAGCTTGTGCATAAACTTCTGCTACGGCACGTAATTCAGAATTTGAACCGAATACTAAATCCGCACGAGTTCCTGTCCATTTTGGTGCTCCAGTTTTACGATCAGATCCCATGTAGATTTCTTTCGTTTCATCTGTCGCTTTCCAAACAGTACCCATATCCAATAAATTCACAAAGAAATCATTTGTCAATTGACCTGGACGATCAGTGAAAATACCATGTTTCGAACCATCATAATTCGCATTCATCGCACGCATTCCACCAACTAAAACTGTCAATTCTGGAGCAGTCAACGTTAACAATTGTGCTTTATCAATCACCAATTCTTCTGTCGAAACAGATCTTCTTGTGTTTTTGCGGTAGTTTTTAACCCCATCTGCAATTGTTTCTAAGTACGCTACAGATTCAACCTCTGTTTCCTCTTGCGTTGCATCTCCACGACCTGCTGCAAACGGAACTGTAATTGTTTTTCCAGCATCTTTTGCTGCTTTTTCAATCGCTGCATTTCCTCCTAAGACAATTAAATCGGCAATCGAAACTTGTTTTGACGAATTCGCTGAATTAAATTCTTGTTGAATATTTTCTAAAGCTGTTAAGACTTTATTCAATTGAATTGGATTATTTGCTTCCCAATTTTTCATTGGTTCCAAACGAATACGCGCACCATTCGCTCCTCCACGTTTATCCGATCCACGGAAAGAAGAAGCCGAAGCCCAAGCTGTAGAAACCAATTCTGAAACAGATAATCCTGAAGCTAAAATTTTCGCTTTCAAATCAGCGATATCAGCCTCGTCAATTAATTCATGCGTAACAGCTGGAATTGGATCTTGCCAAGTGAATACTTCATTCGGTACATCTGCACCTAAATAACGAGAAAGTGGTCCCATATCACGGTGAGTTAACTTGAACCACGCTTTACGGAAAGCATCTTCAAATTCTTCTGGATGTTCCAAGAAACGACGTCCAATTTTTTCGTAAGCTGGATCCATGCGTAACGCAATATCCGAAGTCAACATCGTTGGTCTTAATTTTTTTGAAGCATCATGCGCATGTGGAATAATTTCGCCTACATCTTTTGCTACCCATTGATGAGCACCTGCAGGAGATTTTGTTAATTCCCATTCGAAACCAAATAAATAACTTAAAAATAAATTTGACCATTCTGTTGGTTTACTTGTCCAAGTTACTTCAATACCAGATGTAATTGTATCACCTGCATTTCCTGTTCCGTACGAGTTTTTCCAACCCAAACCTTGCATTTCCAAATCAGAAGCTTCAGGGTCTGGTCCTACATGATCAGCCGAAGCCGCACCATGTGTTTTTCCGAAAGTGTGACCACCGGCAATCAACGCCAATGTTTCTTCATCATTCATCGCCATACGCGCAAACGTATCACGAATATCGCGTGCAGAAGCCAAAGGGTCTGGATTACCATCTGGTCCTTCTGGATTCACGTAAATTAATCCCATTTGTACCGCAGCCAACGGATTTTCTAAATCGCGATCACCAGAATAACGGCTATTTGCACCACCACTCTCTTCTAACCATATTTTTTCAGAACCCCAATAAACATCCATATTTGGTTCCCAAACATCAGCACGACCACCAGCAAAACCTAACGTTTTGAATCCCATCGACTCTAATGCTACATTTCCTGTTAAGATAATTAAATCTGCCCACGAAATTTTATTACCATATTTTTGTTTGATAGGCCAAATTAAACGACGCGCTTTGTCCAACGAAACGTTGTCTGGCCATGAGTTAAGCGGCGCAAAACGTTGCTGTCCTTCACCTGCTCCACCACGACCATCTTGCACACGGTATGTACCCGCACTATGCCACGCCATACGAATGAAAAATGGACCATAATGCCCAAAATCTGCTGGCCACCAATCTTGAGAATCAGTCATCAAAGCTTTTAAATCAGCTTTAACAGCTTCTAAATCTAATTTTTTAAATTCTTCGGCGTAATTAAAATCTTCCCCCATTGGGTTCGATTTATTTGAATGTTGACGTAAAATATCAACTTTTAATTGATTTGGCCACCAATCTTGATTTTGTGTTCCTTCTCCTGCCACTGGTTTTGACATTGTACCATTGTGGAAAGGGCATTTTGAAATATCACCTCCTTGATTCTCCATGAATACTATTTTTTTATGTTTAATAATTTTTGTTTTGTAAATATCATAAATATAGTAATTTGTCTTATCAATTAAAAATCAAATTGTTTTATCAATCAATCAATTTATTTTATATAGAATGTAAATTAAATAGTTATTAATTATATTATAAAAATTGATTCGTTTATTTTTAATGAGTAAAGAGATTTCGAGAATCCTCTAGCTTTTAAGTTTATATCTGTATCAAGATAAAACTACATTTCACATAATATCAATGCATAGAAATTTTCAATCTTAACTTCAATATATCTTAACATCGTAAAATTATTATAGTCAAAAAAATGTTTATACATTTGTAACAATGAAATTTATAATTCTCATAATTGCATTATATGTTAATGTTCTATCATTTGTGCCATGTCAAGACACAAATACTAATAGAACGCAAGTTTCTATGGTGCATAGTGAGAAAGATAATTCAGATCATAAAGATCAATGTAGTCCTTTGTGCGTTTGTAATTGTTGTCAAATTACAATTTCATCAATGAAATTTACACGATTACTAAAAACTCCTAAAGTTTTTGAACCAAATACTTCCAAGAAAATACAATTCAAAAAGAATACAATTCAAAACCAATTGTATGCCGATATCTGGCAACCTCCTAAAATAAATATTGCTTAACGAGACGATTTCTTTTTTCGTCTACACATTGATTTCAATTGATATAAAATTGAAGTCAACACTTTTCTGTGCTCATTTATTTTGATAATAAGTGGGTAATGTTAATACAATTAATCAAATTATCTGTGTTAGATAAAATCATAAAATTTAGTATCCAAAACAAAATTGTTATTGGAATTATGACTGTATTGTGGATTATCTGGGGCGTATGGAGCGCAACAAAATTGCCAATAGATGCGGTACCCGATATTACCAACAATCAAGTCCAAATTATTACGGTCAGCCCTACTCTAGCTGGTCAAGAAGTAGAACAATTGGTCACTTTTCCAATTGAGCAAAGTATTGCGAATATTCCTGATATCGAAGAAACAAGAAGTATTTCTCGTTTTGGTTTATCTGTGATTACGGTAGTGTTTAAAGAAGATGTAGATATTTATTTTGCGCGTCAATTAGTCAACGAAAAATTAAAAGAAGCACAAGAAGACATTCCGCAAGGTGTTGGCATTCCCGAATTATCACCTGTGAGTACTGGTCTTGGAGAAGTCTATCAATATATTTTACATCCTAAAAAGGGAAGTGAGAAAAAATACAATTCAAAACAATTGCGCGAAATGCAAGATTGGATTGTTCGTAGACAATTAAACGGAACGCCTGGTGTTGCTGAGATCAATAGTTTCGGTGGAGAATTGAAGGAATACGAAGTTGCTTTAGATCCGAATAGATTGCGCGCAATGGGAATTAGTGTATCGGATATTTTTGATGCCTTAGAAAAAAATAATCAAAATACTGGAGGAGCTTACATCGATAAGAAGCCAAATGCTTACTTTATTCGAGGAATTGGAATGGTAACTTCTTTAGATGATGTAAAATTAATTCCTATAAAAAATGCGACGGGAACTGTTCCTATTTTTATAAAAGATGTAGCTGATGTAAGACTAGGACATGCCATACGATACGGAGCAATGACTTACAATGGTGAAGTAGATGCTGTTGGTGGTGTTGTGATGATGTTAAAAGGTGCGAATTCTAATGAAGTAGTTAATCTAATTAAAGAAAAAATACCAACAATTCAAAAATCGTTACCAGATGATATCGTCATCGAGCCTTTCCTTGATCGAACGAATTTAGTAAATCGTGCAATTAAAACAGTAGAAAAAAATCTGATCGAAGGTGCATTAATTGTCATTTTTGTATTGGTTATTTTTCTTGGTAATCTAAGAGCTGGTTTAATCGTTGCATCTGCCATTCCTCTATCCTTATTATTTGCATTAGGAATGATGAATGTTTTTGGTGTGAGTGCGAATTTAATGAGTTTAGGAGCTATTGATTTTGGATTGATAGTCGATGGAGCAGTTATTATTGTAGAAGCGACTTTACATCATCTAGGGCTTAGAAAATCAACGCATCGATTAACCCAAAAAGAAATGGATGAAGAGGTTTTTCTTTCAGCTTCAAAAATTAGAAATTCAGCCGCATTCGGGGAAATCATCATACTTATTGTCTACATTCCTATTCTTACTTTGGTTGGTGTAGAAGGAAAAATGTTTACACCAATGGCTAAAACAGTTGGCTTTGCAATTCTAGGCGCATTGATTCTTTCGTTAACGTACATCCCAATGATGAGTGCTTTATTTTTATCAAAAAAGCCTACTCTCAAAGCTTCTTTTTCAGATAAAATGATGGTGAAAATCCATAAAGTTTATGAACCATTATTAGAAAAAGCAATCCGAATCAAATATTGGTTAGTTGGTATTACTGTTGCAATTTTTGCAGTATCAATTATTCAATTCAGAAATATGGGTGGCGAATTTATTCCACAATTACAAGAAGGTGATTTTGCTTTTCACTGTATTTTACCACAAGGAAGTTCCTTAACCCAAAGTTTAGAAACATCCATGCAAGCTTCTCGAATTTTAAAAGAATTTGATGAAGTAAAAATGGTCGTTGGTAAAACAGGTTCCGCTGAGGTTCCTACAGATCCTATGCCTCCTGAAGCAACAGATATGATTGTGGTTCTAAAACCAAAGGACGAATGGAAACGTAACATTTCTTATGAAGAATTAGGTGATGAAATGATGGAAAAACTAGAGGTTATTCCTGGTGTTTTCTTTGAAAAAAATCAACCAATCCAAATGCGTTTTAATGAATTGATGACAGGAATTCGACAAGATGTAGCTGTCAAAATTTTTGGCGAAAATTTAGATTCTCTCTCTTATTATGCAGATAAAACCTCAAAAGCAATTCAATCTGTTGAAGGTGTTACAGCGCCACAAGTGGAACGCGTAAGTGGTTTGCCTCAGATTAATGTTGAATATGACCGAATCCGAATGGCAAATTATGGATTAAACATTCAAGATGTAAATGATATGTTGAGTACAGCATTTGCTGGAAAAACAGCTGGACAAGTTTTCGAGAATGAACGACGCTTTGATTTGGTTGTTCGATTGGATAGTGCGCATCGAAAAAGCATTGATGACATTAACAATTTAATGATTCCTACAAGTTCTGGTAATCAAATTCCGATCTCTCAGGTGGCAAATGTGAGTTATAAATTAGGCGCTTCACAAATTAGTCGCGAAGAAGGAAAACGAAGAATTGTAATTGGTTTCAACGTAAAAGATCGCGATGTACAATCGGTTGTAAAAGATATTCAGACAAAATTAGACAATGAACTCAAATTACCTTCTGGCTATTATTTCACCTATGGAGGGCAGTTCGAAAATCTGCAAGCAGCTAGTCAACGTTTGATGATTGCTGTACCAATCTCCTTATTATTAATTTTTATGTTATTGTATTTCACATTTCATTCATTCAAACAAGCAGCATTAATTTTCACAGCAATTCCAATGAGTGCAATCGGAGGTATTTTTGCATTAATTATTCGCGATATGCCATTTAGTATTAGTGCCGGAATTGGTTTTATTGCTTTGTTCGGAGTAGCTGTTTTAAACGGGATTGTTTTAATTGGAACATTCAATCAATTAGAAAAAGAAGGAGAAAAAAATATTCTAAAACGAATAATGGAAGGAACCAATATCCGATTACGACCAGTATTAATGACAGCAACAGTTGCATCGTTAGGATTTTTACCGATGGCAATTTCCACAGGCGCAGGTGCCGAGGTTCAAAAACCTTTAGCAACAGTTGTCATTGGAGGATTAATCACAGCTACTTTTTTAACCTTATTTGTATTACCAATGTTATATTTAATATTTAATTCAAAACTTCCGAAAATAAAATTGAATTCAAAAAATTCACTTCCATTCCTTGTCATCGGAATGTTTTTGATGGGACAATCTATTCAAGCGCAAACTCGTTCAATTAATATTCAAGAAGCTCAACAAATTGCAATTGAAAATAATCCATTAATCAAAGCAAATGAACGAAGTATTTCATCAAGTGAAGCTTTAAAAGGAACCGCAAATGAATTACCAAAATTAAATGTGGAAGCACAACTTGGGCAATATGCGAGTCCAAAATTTGATTATGGTTTATCTATTTCTCAAAGTATTCCATTTCCAACGATTTTTAAACACCGAAAGGCAGTGTTAGAATCAGAAGTGAATAACAAGAAGATACAAAAGGAAGTGACAACAAACGAATTGTTGAAACAAGTGAGAACCTATTTCTATCAGATCGAATATTTAGAATATAACCATGATCAACTCGAACAATTAAATAAACTTTATTTAGAATTTATTCGAATTGCTTCGGTTCGATTTAATGCAGGTGATATTAAGAAAATCGAAATTAATACAGCAGAAACACAACAAGGAGAAATCAATTTGTTGCTGAAACAAAACAAAGTGTATTTAGCAAATGCGTACAAAAATCTAAACGTATTATTGAATACCGAAGAGAATTTTACAATTACCAAAGAGACAAATTATATTCCATTAAAATTGAGTGGAATTTTAGACGGTTCTACAATTGATAATAATCCTACTCTCAAAGCTTTTTACCAACAGATGGAAATTACAGAACGAAACAAAGAAGTCGTAAAAGCCGAAGGTTTACCAGAATTTTCACTTGGTGTAAACAGTTTATCGATGATTGGAATGCACGAAAAAAATGGAGTACAAAGGTATTACAATGGCCTTGATCGTTTTACTTCTGTAAACCTTGGTGTTGCAATTCCATTAACGTTTGGTGCTACAAAGGCAAAAATCAAAGCTTTGGAATATGATAAACAAGCCATTCAAGAAACAGCCAATTTTCAAAAACAACAGTTAACGATTCAACTTGATAATTCAATTAATCAATATCAACAAGATTGGGAACAATATGAGTATTATGTAAACCAAGCCATTCCAAATGCAGAAAAAATTGTAAAAGCAGCTCAATTGGGTTATAAAACTGGTGAAATTTCGTATGTCGAATATCTTTTTGCCTTACAAACCGCAACGGATATTCAATTAAAATATCTTGAATCGATACAACAAGTCAATCAAACTGTTGTCAATATTAATTCTATCATCAATCAATAAAATGAAAAAAATAAAGATCATTATCTATAGCGTGTTAGCCATATTATTTCTAAGTAGTTGTACCAAAGAAACAAAAACGGAACAACCAATCGAGGAAAAAAAAGCTGAGCACGAAGAAGCGCCACAAACAGTTGCTACGCTAACAGAAGAACAAATGAAGGCTGTTGGTGTAAAACTGGGAACTATTGAAGTAAAGGAGCTAACGGCTATGATTAAAGCAAATGGACTTTTGAATGTTCCGAATAGCAATATGGCAAGTGTTGCATCTATGTTTGGTGGAGTAATACAAACATTGCCAATTCAGGAAGGTTCGTATGTCAAAAAAGGACAAGTAATTGCGACAATTTCAAACCCAGAATTTATTATTACACAAGAGCAATACTTAACTGTTTTGAGTCGAATTACCTATGCAGAGCAAGAATTTAGACGACAAAAAGAATTGTTTGATAACGATGCTGGTGCAAAAAAGAATCTTCAGAACTCTTCTGCCGAATTGAAAACATTACGTTCTCAAAAAGCATCTTTATCTCGTCAACTTCAAATGATGGGAATTAATCCTTCTAAAGTAACCAATGCAAATTTGAGAAATGGAATGGTAATTACAGCACCAATTAGTGGAACAGTAAGTAAAATTATTGCGCAAATAGGAAGTTATGTAGATGTCTCATCTCCCGTCGCTGAAATCATTGATAATAGTTCTATTCACTTAGATTTGCAAGTTTTCGAGAAAGATTTACCTAAAATGAAAGTTGGTCAAGTCATTCAATTTGAATTAACAAACAATCCAGGAAACAGTTACGAAGCAGTCGTGTACAGTATTGGTTCTTCTTTCGAAAATGAAAGTAAAACCATAGCAGTACATAGCAAAGTACGAGGAAATAAATCTGGATTGATAAATGGAATGAATATTACAGGAGCCGTAAGCTTAAGTAATTCCTCTACACCTGCTGTTCCCAATGAAGCAATTGTAGAAGCGGATGGTAAATTTTACATCTTTGTCAAAACAAACAAAAAAGTAGAAGAGCATACAGACGAAGAAAGTAAAGATCCGAACGAAAAGAACAAAGAACATAAAAATGAAAAATCGATAAACTTTGAAAAAATCGAAGTTGTAAAAGGTTCTTCAAATATGGGTTACACAGCTATTACAACCGTAAATGAAGTTGATCCAAACGCGCAAATTGTTGTAAAAGGATCCTTCTTTGTGAATGCTAAATTAAGTAATTCCGGAGATCACGGACATTAAAACAATTCAAATAAATTGAGGCATATGCACTCCCCTAACTAACTTCCACTAAAAAGTCCGATAAACAATATGTTTATTGGACTTTTTAATAGTTGTAATAAATAAATAAGTAACTATTTAATTCGTAATTCAAAAATCTCAAATACTTTTTAATAATTCGTTATCATCGTCTAATTCTTCGATACAACGTTTTAAAAACGTAACTCTGACTGACTATAATGAGAAACTGAAATAAATTCAGCTTAACGGTTCGTTATCATTTAAAAAAATATTTGAAATAAAGAATTTGAGATTAAGAGGAGGAGCCACGGTGTGGCTCAGGTGATACTTATTTCTTACTTTCATTTTTTTATTCATAGCTTATCTATTTTAATTATAGGTATTCATATGCCCTTCGGGGAACAGACTAAAAAGTAACCAAAAAGTCAAGGCCGTAAACCTCTCTACTAA
>NZ_DLOC01000022.1:0-8421 GCF_002478465.1 Empedobacter sp. UBA7494 | reverse complement strand
AACAAGGGGAAGATTACATTAAAACTATAATAATTGTATCAATACTATTCCCAATTAGCTAACAAAATTCATTATAATTTTATAACGAAAATCTATTCGATATTGGTTATATTTGTAGAGTTTAAATTAATTATAATAATAAATCAAAATAAAACTATATGAGTTCTTATGATGTAGCCGTAATTGGTGCTGGACCTGGAGGATATGTTGCAGCTATTCGCGCAGCGCAATTAGGATTTAAAACAGCAATTATCGAGAAAGAAAGTTTAGGAGGTACATGTCTTAATGTAGGATGTATTCCATCAAAAGCTTTATTAGATTCTTCTCACCACTATTACGATGCTGTAAATCACTTTAAAGAGCACGGAATCGAAATCGATGCTCCAAAAGTAAACTTCACTCAAATGATTGCTCGAAAAGCAGGTGTTGTAGATACTAACGTAGCTGGTATCAAATACTTGATGAGTAAAAATAATATTGATGTTTTAGAAGGAACAGGTGCTTTTAAAGACGCAACTCATATTGTTGTAACTGCTAAAGACGGTTCTACTCAAGAAATTGAAGCTAAAAATACAATTATCGCAACAGGATCAGTTTCATCTGAATTACCATTTGCGCCAACAGATAAAACTCGTATCATTACTTCTACAGAAGCTTTGGCTTTAACAGAAGTTCCAAAACACTTAATCGTTATCGGTGGTGGTGTTATCGGATTAGAGTTAGGATCAGTTTACTTACGTTTAGGTTCTCAAGTAACAGTTGTAGAATATGCAGACCGCGTTATTCCAGGAATGGACGGTGCTTTGTCTAAAGAATTGACAAAAGTATTGAAAAAACAAGGAATGAAATTCCACACTTCTACAGGTGTAACTTCTGTTGTAAATAACGGAAATGATGTTACATTAAAAGCAACTTCTAAAAAAGGAGAAGAAATTGAAATTAACGGAGATTACGCTTTAGTAGCAGTTGGTCGTCGTGCTTTCACAGGATCTTTAGGTTTAGAAAACGTAGGAGTAGAGGTTGACGAAAGAGGTCGTATCAAAACAAACGATCACTTACAAACGAATGTTTCTAACATTTACGCGATTGGTGATGTTGTTGCTGGTGCAATGTTAGCACATAAAGCAGAAGAAGAAGGTGTTTTAGTTGCTGAGCAATTAGCAGGTCAAAAACCTCATATCAACTATAACTTAATTCCTGGTGTTGTTTATACTTGGCCAGAAGTTGCAGGAGTTGGTAAAACAGAAGAGCAATTAAAAGAAGAAGGAGTAGAGTACAAAGTTGGTTCTTTCCCTTTCAAAGCTTTAGGACGTGCTCGTGCATCTATGGATACAGACGGTTTTGCCAAAATTTTAGCTGATAAAAACACAGACGAAATCTTAGGAATGCATATTATTGGTGCTCGTGCTGCTGATTTAATTGCGGAAGGAGTTGTAGCAATGGAATTCCGTGCATCTGCAGAAGATTTAACAAGAATGTCTCATGCTCACCCAACATTCTCAGAAGCGATTAAAGAAGCTGCTTTAGCTGCTACAGACAATCGTCCAATTCACGCTTAATCAATAGATTTAAGATAAATTCTAAAAAGCTGTTCGTAAGAGCAGCTTTTTTTATAATTTTAAACTTTATAAACATCAAGAATGGAAAATATCACGACTTTATTCAAAGAAAATTGGGACACAATATTAATTACTGTTATATCAGTGATAACATTTTATTTTGTATTTAAATCGAAAGAACGAAAGAGAAGAAATTAATTTTCCTTAAAGTAAACTGGGTTTGGGTAAAGAAATTCATAATTAAATTCATCTTGAATTTTTTGACTTGAAATTATTTTTCCTTCACGATTTATAGAGGAAATAATTTTCTTGTATAATTGATATTCTAACACTTCTTCTTTGGTAGCATGTTCAGGAGTAACGACATTATAAATTGATGAATTTTTATTTGAATTAATTATTCTTTCAATCACTTGACAAATATCTAGATAATGTATATGATTCACCATTTGAGATAGATTTTCACTATTTAAATCTATATATTTAGAAAGAAATCTATCGTCTCCCATTAATCCACCTAAGCGTAAAATAATCAATTGATTAAATTTTTCTTTTAATTGATTTTCAATTGAATAATAAGGGTTGTTTAAATAAAAAGTTTCAATTGAATTTTCAGAAATAATTTCATTATTTTCAGGATAAATAGCTGTTGAACTAAGTAAAATAAGTTGATTGTTATAATCATCTAAAAAGTCAATCAAGTGCTGAAACCGTTTTTGTAAATCTTCTAAATTATTTCTTCTTCCAAATGGAATTGTCACAAGAACAAAATCATAATCCGTTAAGATTTTCTCAGATTTATAATTATCAAAATCGATTGAAAAACAATTTTCTGCATCCGAAATTCGTTTCGTAGTTTCAATCAAAAATTGCATTTCTAAATACTTTTCTAATCTTGATCCCAACCAACCTTTTCCAATAATCAATCCTTTTTTCATTCAATTTTATTAAACAATAAATATAAGACTCTTCTATTTTCTAACCGAAAATAACTTTCTATTTTTGCCAAATGTTAGAAATTCTTTATCAAGACGAATATATTATTGCCATTAACAAACCGAGCGGATTGTTGGTTCACAAATCTTTTTATGCGCGTGATGCGTCTGTTTTTGCTGTTCAGGAATTACGCAATCAAATCGGTGGGCAACATGTTTATCCCATTCATCGTTTGGATCGTAAAACGTCAGGAGTTTTGCTTTTTGCTTTAGATAAAGAAAGTTTAAAAATTATGAACGATCGATTTGCAACACGCGAAGTTGAAAAAAAATACTTAGCTATTTTGCGTGGTTGGGCTCCCGAAGAAACGACGATAGATTATGATTTGACGAATGACGAAGGTTTAAAGCAAAATGCAATTACCTATTTTCATCGTTTGCAAACTGCCGAAATTGATTTAGAATATAACAATCATCCGACTTCACGTTATTGTTTGGTAGAAGCAATTCCCGAAACTGGTCGTATGCATCAGTTACGCAAGCATTTTCGTCATATTTTTCATCCAATTTTGGGAAGTCGTCCTCATGGATGTAACAAGCAAAATAAATTGTGGTTAGAGAATTTTGGATTAAAAGGAATGATGCTTCATGCTCATCAATTGGTATTTAATCATTCAATAACAAATGAACAACTAATTTTGAATGCTAAGATAAATGAAGAATTTTCTAAAGTTGGAGATATTCTTGGTTTGGATTTAGAAAAATATAAATAATCTTAATTAATATTTTTCAATTTATCATTTATATAAAATTTAAAATTTAGACGTTAAATAATTGAAATTGAGAATAATATTTCGTAAAATTGTAAGACCAAAAACTCTTGCTTATGAAACATTATTTTTACTCATTTTTTACTTTATTTCTTTTATTTAATTGTTCAGAAAATAAACCTGAAATCAAAAAGCTTACTCAACAAGAATTAACAGAAACAACAGAATTTAAAGAAGCTTCACCCGAAAAAAAACAATTATTTTCTGAACTTAAAACTTTTCAGAAAGATTTACAAAGTAAACAAGCGCAAAAAATTCCAGATTATTTGGATTGTCCAAAACGTATCGAAGAATTAGATTTGAATACCAAAAGTACTGCGATTAGGACAGATGTTGAGGCAAATTCATTTCGATTATCAACAAATTTAGTCACAGATAATTTTGATTTGATTTACAATGAATTAGACTTGAATATTATTAATGAAGCAATAAAATCTATTCCAGAAACGGATTTATTGGCAAATGATAATGTATCGACAAATGTAAAAATTGGTGAATGCGATTATCATACTTCAATTTCGATGAAAAACAAAGAAGTTGAATTTGATATAAAATCTGCAACACCAAATTCTGAATGTAAGAAAGATCAAAAATGGAAATTTGTTTCGAATGGAGAAATTCTTGTTTTAGATCATCGAAAAATGTTATAATAAAAAAGAAGTTCAAATTTGAACTTCTTTTTTTTATATTTTTAATGAGAATGCACATGCATAGAAACCGTGAGATAAGCGAGAATAAATCCAACTAAAATAGAACCGAATTTTTTCAGATTAAATTTGTGTCCTTCATTACTTTCGAACAAAATCACGGTTGAAATATGTAAAAATATTCCCGAAACAATTGCACTCATTTCCAAAGAATAATTAGAAATAATGGTATGTTTTCCTAAGAAATACCCCATTGGAGCGGCTAATGCAAACAAAGTCATAAACAAAAAACGCTTTGCGTTCGATTCTGTATGTTGACATAATGCGCTAAACAAAATCATCGAAACTGGAATATTATGAACAAAAATTGCCCACATAAAATTGTGAGATTCAGCATTTGCAACAGGAATTCCTTCGATAATCGAGTGTAAAAATAATCCGCCAAAAATTCCAAAAGGAAATTGCTCTTTTTTGTGCAAATGAATATGTCCGTGCTCAACGCCTTTACTGATCGTTTCTAAAATATATTGCACAACAACACCTAATAAAACAAACAATCCAATAGAATGATGGCTATGATTTTCGGATGGATGTCCATAGACTTGCGGTAAAATTTCTAAAACGGTCATCGCTAAGAAATATGCTCCACTAAAGGTTAGCAGTAGTTTTGAATTGTGTTTATTTTTGAGTAATATTCGAGAAAATAAAACTCCAATTAACACACTTGAAATTAAGATTAAACTTTCTTTCATTTGTTTAAAACTAGAATTAATCGGTCAGAAGTTTGTTCATCAAAAGCATCAAGATTATAATTTCCAAATACTTTATCTAAAATAAAACCTTCTGTTTCGTATATTTTTTTGAAATCGTTGAAATAAATTAAACGAACAAACTCTTCAAAATGAAATATTTCGCCTTTATCTGTGAAATCAATTTCTTTTTTGATAAAACCATTTTGGACAGATTTTGTGATTTTGAATAAAATTCCATCAATCAGTTTTTCTTCATAAGGAATCATTTTCGAAACTACTTTTTCTGCATTCAGATAATCCAAAACAAAAATTCCGTGCGATTTTATTTGTTGTTTTACAGCTTCAAAAACTTTAAAATTATCTTCATAATTTTCAAAATAACCAAAACTTGTAAAAAGATTGAAAACTGCATCAAATTCGTTTGGATGATAGACTTCGCGCATATCATGTTTTTCAAATTTTAAATATTCATTTTCAAATTGTTTAGCGTACTTGATACTTTCTTCAGATAAATCGATACCTAAAACATCAAAACCTAATTTATTTAATGTAATAGCGTGTCGCCCCTTTCCACATGCTAAATCTAATACTTTTGCGTGCTGTGGAAGTTGTAAATAATTCGTGATTTTTTGAATAAAATCTTCCGCTTCTGTAAGACTCCTGTTCTTGTATAAAATATGATAATATGGCGAGTTAAACCATTTTACAAACCATTGTAAATCCATTGTTGTTATTTTTGGCAATTTGGGCAAGTTCCTGTGATGACGCAATTGCAATCTTGCATCGAAAATCCTTCGGGTAAACTAATTTTTATTTCTTCTTTTAAGCAAATAAGTTGATTGCAAGTCGTGCAACGAAAATGAAAATGATCGTGATGATGCTCTACATGCTCACAACATGTCTTGCACATTGCAAAATAATTTACGCCGTCATCTCCCACAACTTTATGCATCATTCCGTCTTCGCAAAAATTATTCAGAATACGATAAATCGTTGCTCTGTCCATTTTTCCTTGCAATTGTGTCTCAATTTGTTCCTGATTTAATGCAGTCGTACACGAATTGAACAAATCTATAACCGCTTGTTTGGTTGGTGTATTTCGTCTTTTCATTTCTTAATGCAAATATGTTGCAATAATACAAATTTTATGGGAAATAAAAAATCCTATTCGAAAGTGAATAGGATTTTTTTGTAAAGATAAATTTATTTCAGCTTCTATATTTTTATTTCTAATTCTGAAACAAGTTCAGAATGAATTTTTGTTAAAATTAAATTGATTTATTTAGAAATAGCTTCGCACTTTTCTTTCAACCAAGCTGTTTCTTTTTCGTCTAAGAATGGAGAAATTTTCTCGAAAACAAATTGATGATAGTTATTTAACCATGTAATTTCTTCGTTTGTCATTAAATTAACATCAATCAAATTTTTCTCAATTGGGAAAACTGTAATAATTTCGAATTTCAAGAAATCACCAAATTGAGTAGACATCGCTGGTTGAACAATCATTAGATTCTCGATTCTGATTCCGTATTCACCATCGCGATACAAACCAGGTTCGTTAGAAAGCACCATTCCAGCTTTTAGTGGAGTTAAATTCTCTTCTAAACGAATACTTTGTGGCCCTTCGTGTACACATAAGAAATGACCAACTCCGTGTCCAGTTCCGTGACCATAATTGAAACCATTTTCCCAAAGCGCTTTACGAGACAAAACATCTAACAAAGAACCACGAGAATTAACAGGAAAAATAGCCTGCGATAAACCAATATTTCCTTTAAGAACTAAGGTATAATCTGTTTTTTGTTGTGTAGTTGGTTCTCCTAACATCAAAGTGCGCGTAATGTCTGTTGTTCCTTCCAAAAACTGAGCTCCAGAATCGATTAACAACATTTCTTTTCGACCTAATGTATAAGCAGTTTCAGGCGAAGCAGAGTAGTGGTTCATTGCGCCATGATCAGCGTATCCACAGATAGTCCCGAAACTTGCACCTTTACAATTTTCCTGTTGCGAACGGAAAAATTTCAATTGCTCATCAATTGTAACTTCATTAATGTTATTTTCGATATTTTCTTCTAACCACATGAAAAATTTCGTCAATGCAACACCATCTTTTACCATTGCATTTCTGAAGCCTTCTTGTTCGACTTCGTTTTTAACAGATTTTAGATTTGTTACTGGAGAAGCAACTAAATTAATTATTGAAGAAGTAGAAATGGCTTCATATAACGATTGATTGATTCGATTTCCGTCTACCAAAACATGTGATTTTTCGTTCTGATTTTTTAAATAATCATAAATCGCTAAATAAGGTTGAATTGTGATCCCTTCATTAGCTAAAGCGGCTTTTGTTTCGACAGTTACTTTCGCTTCATCTATAAATAAATACGCATTTTCCGTATCTACAGCAGCATACGAAATTGTCAATGGATTATAGTTAACATCATTTCCACGAATGTTAAATAACCAAGCAATTTCGTCCAACGAATTCATAATGTAAATATTTGTATTTGCTTTTTTCATTTCATTGCGTACTTCCGAAATTTTTTCTGAAGCAGATTTTCCAGCAAATTTTACATCATAAATATAGAATGGATTCTCTGGTAAAGCAGGACGATCTTGCCAAGCTAAATCAATTAAATCAATATTTTTTACTGAAAGTTGATTGAATGAAAATTCATTAAAATTTTCTGCAAAAGCATTGTGTGCAAACATTTGAGGATTAAGTCCTACAACTTCTCCTTCTTTTAGCTGAGAAATAATCCATTCGTTAATAGAAGGTGTTTCCGGCATTTTCATTTTCATCAACTCAAAAGTCGTGTCTTTTAATTGATCTTCTGCCTGAATAAAATATCTCGAATCTGTCCAAACAGCTGCTTTTTCTAACGTAACAACTGCAGTTCCAGCCGAGCCATTAAAACCTGAAATCCAAGTACGTTCTTTCCAACGATTAGGTAAATATTCGCTTCCATGAGGATCTGTTCCAGGAATTATTGTTGCGCTAATCCCATTTTGTTTCATAACTTCTCTCAAAGCTGAAAGACGATCTGTGATTTTTTCCATTTTATATCGAATTCTAAAAAGTTAAATTTTGATAGTCGAAAGGTACGAAGAATGAAATTGAAGAAAATTAAAATTTTATTTATAATTTATTATAATAGATTGAAATTGGTTTATTAAATCTTTATTTTTAGAATTAAAAATTTCATCTTTTAATTGAGTCATTTTTTCTTGGTTTTTTATAGAAAAGTAATATTCATATAATTGAATAGTGATATCAAGATTATTAGGGAATTTTTTTCGTCCTTTTTCTAAACTTTCAATGGCTAAATTTTCTTTTCCTAATTTGTTTTGTACCCAAGCTTTAATTAAGTATTGATCAGATGTGTTTGGTAAATAAGTTTCAAATAATTTTACAACAATTTCTAAATAATATTCATCATTATTGTTTCTTATCGGTGCCATAAATTTAATATACGGGTAGAAAACTTTTAATAATACTTGGCTATCTGCTTTATTAGTATCAGTTAAATTATACCAATTGTTCTTATTATTTTTAGCTTGAATCAATATAGCTTCAGATTCTTTTATAAAATTATCATACATATTTGAAATAAAATAGAAGTAGGTTTTCGTTGTATAATAATCGATTCTGTTGGGATTATTTTTTATTAATTTATTATGTAATCTTCCCCTTGTTA
>NZ_DLOC01000021.1:0-22975 GCF_002478465.1 Empedobacter sp. UBA7494 | reverse complement strand
TCTCCTAGAAACTTTTTATTGAAATATGGTAAGGTCAAAAAGCCTAATGATTTTCCAACATTTCAAATTAATCAAAATAAGAATACAATAATATTAAACAAAAACTCTACTTTTAAGTGTACTTAACAAGGGGAAGATTACAATACTATTATCAATACAAAACAATTGCCAGAAGAAAAGTTTAAATCACTTTTTAAAAGTCAGTTTTCGTATTTCAAACAAAATCCGTGCTTCATCAATATTGTTTTGTCAGACGGGTTGATTGATAATTCTGATGAAGTAAAAAATGCCATACAACAATTATTACAAACCAATTTCATCCGTTTCAATTCCCTGATAAAGGGAGGACAAGAGACAGGTGTTTTTAGAACAGTAATAGCTTCAGAAGAACTCGTACATATCGTTATGGGAACATTTCGCTTACAAATGCTGAAGTGGAAATTGGCTTCTTTTGAATTTGACATTGAGGTTCAGGGACAAAAAACAATGAATAGCATTTTAGCTTTAATAAAGGTCTAATTTATAATATTTTTTTGAATGAAAAAGTTAGTGAATATTCACAAACATAAATTACTAATAGTCATCCTTTTCTTGCCTTTTATGGTATGGTCGCAGGAGAAGAAAGAATTTCACACGCTGGACGAAGTACTTGCCTTTGCAAAGGAGAAAAAAGTCAGTTTCAGAAATGACATCATCCAGCAAAATTTAGCAGAGCTGACCAGAAAAACCGCAGTTGGAAATGCCTTTAATCCGAGAATTCCGGTATCGGCTCAGGTTATTGATAATATGAATTTGCAAACCAATTATATTCCTGCTGAAGTTTTCGGCGGTTTGCCAGGTTCTTTTCGCGAAATCACAATGGGTTTACAATATGTCAGCACATTCAGCATACAACCGCAGTTCGATATTATTAACCTTGGAAATATAAGCCGTATAAAACTTGCCAAAACCAATCAGGAACTGGTAGCCAATCAGCAAAAAATAAACGAATGGACTATTTATGACCAGTTGAACGGCATTTACTTTAATATCTTATCGTTTCAGGGACAGCAACAGATGGTAGAGCAGAATATTGTCATTGCAAAACAAATTTTAACCATCGTAAACAACAGATTTGAAGAAGGACTTGTACGCAAACAAGATGTAAACGAAGCCGAAGTGAACCTTATTCTATTACAGGATCAGCTTTCGCAATTGCAATTTAATATCCAAATCCAACAGCAAAATCTTGCTTTGTTTTTTGAGAATGAAGTCAATCCCATTTTAAACCAAAACATTCGAGATTTTGATCATAAACAAATATTGACAGAAGCAAACAACAATTTATGGGTAAACCATTATCAGCTGAGAGAAAAAGTGGCAGAACAGGAATGGAAAGCGGCACAAAAACAACAGTTACCCGTTTTGGGATTTGTATCTTCCTTTAATTGGCAAAACTTGAGTAATGAGTCCTTTTTTCATCCTAATTCCAATTGGATTAGATATAATTATGTTGGTCTTCGTTTGAGTTGGGATTTACCTACTACCGTTTCAAAATATTCGGCGGTAAAAGAGAAAAAAATGCAATGGCAAATGGCCGAAAATGATCGAATTCACTTTTTGCGTGAAAACGAAACCCGCAATAGCAATTTGTTGGTGGAGTACGAAAAAGCATCTTCACAGCTCGAAAACTTTAAGAAAATTCAAACCTTGAAAGAAGATACTTATCAGAAATACTTCGATCAGTATCAGGAAAATATTCTGCCCTTAGACAAATTACTTACTGCACAAACGGATATGCTGCTGAGCCAGCTAAATGTTATTACAGCTTTGGCAGGCATTGGATTTAGTGAAAATAAAATTATCATCAATAATAAGTTTTAAACTATGAAAATAAAGTTGTTCGTTACCATTGTACTGTTCGCTACACTACAATCCTGTGGTTCAAAAGAAGAAGCGCAGCCGGTGGTAAAAGATATAAAAGAATTAGTTTTTGCATCGGGAATGCTCGATTGGGATGATGCCTATCATCTCACGGCACAAACAGATGGCATACTTACAGAAGCCAATTTTGAGGTGGGAGACAAAATGAATATAGGAAAGGTCATTGCGGTTATCGACAATCCGTCTAACCGTATCAATACGCATTCGGCAGAGGAACAATTAACCATTGCCAACGAAAACCTAACGGAAAATTCGCCTGCCATTCAGCAACTGGAACAAAACATTCGCTATGCAGAAAGCAAATACGAGCAAGACAAACAACAAGCTGAACGTTATGAACGCCTGTTCCAAAAGCAAAGTGTAGCCAAGGTAGAATTTGAAAATATGCAATTGGCAGCAAAAAATTCACTGGCACAGCTGAATGCCTTAAAAAAGCAAAAAACAGAACTGTTGCAACGTGCCAAAATACAGCAAATTTCTAACAAAAATCAGCTACAAAACAGCAAAGTGATAGAACGATACAATCAACTGATAATACCTCAAAATGGTACGATTGTCAACAAGCTTAAATCAACAGGTGATTATGTCAGAAAAGGAGATATTGTTGCGACAATTGCTGATGACAGCAAACCGGAAGTGGTATTGAATGTAGATGAAAAAAGCATCGGAAAATTAAAATTGGGACAATTGGTTTATATTCAGTTTAACACAGATAAAAGCAACGTGTACGAAGGCAAAATCAGTGAAATAGTGGCTGCATTTGATGAAAAAACACAATCATTTGTTGTAAAAGTGTTGCTGAATGAAGCACCTTCAAGTAGTATTTACGGCACACAGTTGGAAGCCAATATTTTGACAAGCGAAAAGAAGAATGCTTTATTAATTCCGAGAAGTTATTTGGGCTTTGGAAATAAGGTAAAACTAAAAGGAAAAGACGAACCCATTGTTGTAAAAACAGGTATCATTTCTACCGAATATGTAGAAATATTGGAAGGAATCAGCAAAGATGATATTCTGGAACATATAAAACCTTAGACTGATGAATATTAATACAGACATAGCCAGAACCTATCTGTTTTCGGGCAAAAAAATGACTGCTGTAGCCGTTCTTGGTGTGTTGCTCGGAATGTCGATCTATATTTTCATGAACAGTTTACTGGTTGGTTTTGATAAAGCATCTGACGAAAATATTTTCAAAAATACGCCACATATTCGGTTGTACAATGATGATGTCATCAGCAAAAATCTGGTAAGTGATACTGCTGCCGAGTACCTGATTTCCAATCCGAAAGTAGTACCCAAAGTCAATACCATCATTAATCCGAACGGTATTGCAGAAATGGTACAACAACAGAAGGAAGTAACTGTGGTAACAGCCCAGGTAAACACAAGCGTGTTTTATAATAACGGAAAAACTCAGGTGAGTGGATTAAGCATCGGGATAAAGCCAGATGAAGCAGATATGATGTACAGCATTACATCATCAATGGTTGAAGGCAAATTTGAAACCCTGAAATCCGACCCGAACGGCATCGTAATCGGTATAGGAATAGCAGAAAAAATGAACTTGGCACTTGGTGATAATATCAATCTTACATCACAAAAAGGTGTAACTAAGAACCTGCGTGTAGCAGGTATTTTTCGATCATTTAATTCAACTGCCGACGACACCAAATCGTACGTTAATCTATACACTGCCCAGCAATTGCTCAAAGAAAACAATGTGTATGTAACAGACATCAGTGTCAATGTAAAAGATCCGCACCAGGCGGCAGCCGTTGCCGAAAAGTTATCTCAATTAACCGGATATAAATCCGAAGATTGGAAAGAGAGTAACGAATCGTTGATGGCACTCAGCAAAATGCGGTTCATTATGATCAATTTTGTCTCTACAGCCATTATGCTCATTGCCGGTTTTGGCATTTACAATATCCTGAACATGACCGTTTCACAAAAAATAAATGACATTGCCATCTTAAAAGCTATTGGTTTTAAAGGGAAAGATGTGATACGGATTTTTGTAACGCAGGCATTATCTATTGGCTTGATTGGTGTAGTTGGCGGAATGTTGATGGCATTGCTAATGATTACCTTGTTGAAAAAGGTATATATCGGTGGTGACATAGGATACTTTCCTGTAGATTATGAACTGCAGAAATTCATTCAGGGAGTTGTTATGGGCTTAGTTATTACATTTTTTGCCGGATACATTCCTGCCCGTAAAGCAGCAAAAGTGGATCCGGTCAGCATTTTTAGAAAGTAAATCATGGATAAAAATATCGTTTTAAAAACAGAAAATATCGACAAGTATTTTTATGACCCAGTAGAATTTCAGGTGTTGAAAAATATTGGTTTTGAAGTAGAGAGAGGTGAATTTCTAACACTTATCGGGAAGTCAGGGAGTGGTAAATCTACTTTGCTCTATATCCTTTCCACTATGGACAGAGATTATAATGGAAATTTAGTGATAGATAATGAATTAATTACAGGAAAATCGGTTGATGAACTGGCAACAATCCGAAACGAAAAAATAGGGTTTGTATTCCAGTTTCATTACCTGTTGTCAGAATTTACCTGCCTGAAAAACGTGATGATTCCCGCACTGAAACTTGGTAAGTTTTCTCCAAAAGAAATAGAAGAACGTGCTTATGAAAAGTTGAAAATGCTGGGTATGGAAGATCAAGCTTTCAAACCTGCGAATAAGCTTTCGGGCGGACAGCAACAACGTGTTGCCATTGCTAGAGCGTTAATTAATGATCCTTTGATTATTATGGGTGATGAGCCAACAGGTAATTTGGATAGTAAGAATACAGACATTGTTTTTGATATTTTCAAAGACCTGACCCGCAGTTTTGGACAGACCATTATTGCTGTCACCCACGATGATGAATTTGCTCAAAAAAGTGACCGAACCATAGAAATGAAAGACGGAAACATCATTGGCGGACATAAAAATTAAGTACAATGAATAATAACATATCTATACCTCAAAACATTGAAAATCAAACTTCGTATAAAAGAAAAGTTTCTTTATCAGAACTATTTCGTTCACTGGTATTAGCTGCGAGGTCAGCAATAGTATTTATCAAAAATAAAAAGCAGAAAACCATTGATGAGCAATTTTTAGAAAGATTGCAACTGGCAGTAACTGAGGTCAACTCTTGTGCCGTATGTTCTTACGCCCATACGCAGATGGCATTAGTCAAAACTCTAACTTGACTAACAACTTTGTAGAATTCTTAGAATTGAGAATTAAACAACTTTATGACGCAAAACAAATTAGTTACAGTGATTCGCATAATGATACGCTGAAATCTTTAAAGAAATTTAAAAGTAATATTGATAAATACTCTTTTAATAATATTAATTATAACTTCTTATTAAATTATGAAACATTCTTAAGAAAAACAGGATGTAAAGATGGCGGTATTGGAGTTTACATGAGAAATATACGCGCAACTTTTAATATTGCAATAAAATCAAAAATTGCAAAACAGGAATTATATCCTTTTAAGGATTACAAAATATCTGCTCTTAAATCTCAAAAAATAAAAAAAGCACTAACAAAAGAGCAATTACAAAATTTAATAGATTTTGATATTAAAAAGATTCCTTCAGCGACAAATGCACGATATTTATATTTATTTAGTTTTTATGCAAGAGGGATGAATTTTACTGATTTAGCAGAATTAAGATGGGATGAAATAGAACATAGTAAATTTTCTTACAAAAGAAATAAAACAGGCATAAATATTCGTGTAAAAATTCCAGAAAATGATATTACAAACGAAATATTGAAATTCTACAAAGAATATCGTCCCTTTCCTACTAACTACATTTTCCCAATACTAAAGAAAGATATTCTTGATTATAATGAAGAAACGTTAATTAAGCGAAAACATAGTGTTAGAAGCTATTATAATAAACAATTAAAGTTAATATTTGAAGAACTAAAAATTGACTCAAAAATAAATTTCTATACCGCTCGCCATACTTTTGCTACACTATCTTTAAGAAATGGTGTTCAAGTTTCTAAAATTAAACAAGCTCTTGGTCACCAGTCAATTAAAACAACAGAATCTTATTTAGAAGATTTTAAAGATCATGAAATTGATGAAGCTTTTGAGAATTTGATATAAATAAAATAAAAACCCACCAAATAGGTGGGTTCATATTCTATTTTATTATTAATACTTCTGAAATAATTTCTCTAACCTTATATTTCAAGTCATAATCAATATCTAATTGATCTGCTTTACCACAGATATTAATTAATTTACTTAAATTATCAACAATTAGATTAGTTTTAGGTAAAAATAAATCTTTAATCTCATTACAACTTCTTAAGGTTGGACTATTAGAAATTTTTTGAATAATAGCACTAAAAAGACCTTTTGGATCTTTTGTATTCAAGAATTCTAAATACTCTTTTTCAAACTCATCAATAGAAGTAAATTCATTAAATAAAGTACTGAATTTTTTATCTAGTGTTTCAATACCTGTTTGGTGTGATACTCTTATTACAACAGTTTTAGCATTTTGCTTTTTAAAATTCAATGGAAAATTAATATTACTATCATCTTTAGAGTACAAAGTTATTTTTTGAGTAAAAACAAAAGATTCCTTTCCTAAATCGTTATTTGTCATCTCTATAGAAGATTTTAAAAATCCGATTTCGCCCAATTTTTTCATTACACCTTGCGAAATTACCATTGAAATTTTAGATTCATTAAGATCCAATGACTCTATTTTAAAGTTATTACCCTTGTTGTTATTTTCATATTCATTCAATAGTAAAATAGTATAAACGAAAGTAAATGCTGTGCCATACTCTTTAAATTTAGAAGAATTCACTGCTCTTAAAAACCATAAACTACTTTTAGATTTTAATAATTTAAATTTTCTTTCTTTAAATAATTTTGATTTCGTAAGCCAAATTGCATTGATTTCTTGCAATTCTTTATTCATTCCATTTTTTCTGAGATAGTTGATATGGTTAGCTATTTTTATCACATCATAAAATTGATCCTTCGAATTATATATAGCTTTTGCATTAATTGGAGCTTCTTTATGATCATTGAATTGAAAATAAAAATCTTTAGCTTTACCTTTTAAATCTTCATTCTCATCTGCAAGAATAAATGTTTTTAAATTTTCTCCATTACATAAATGATTAATAAACTCATATTTTGATAACACTTTATTGACTGCATCAAATGCAATATCCACATTTCCTATATTAATATTAAAATCTAGTCCATCAGGATTAAACCTGTTTAAAATATCATTTAAATAATCATCATTATAATCACTAAATAACTTTGTTAATTGTTGAAAGCTGATTGAATTATTCGATTTCTTATCAATAAATGATATCGATTTTGTATTAAAATTATGCTCCATACTATTTCTCTTTTCTTACTCCTTTGAATGGTGTACCATCCTGTTTAACATCCATAAATTTTCCTGTATTTGTGTCTATTTTAACCCATTGTTCTGTTTTAGGGTTAAAAACTTGTGAGCGTTGTTTAACCGCTCCGTGGCGTCGATTATCACCCGATGTTCTATTTGTAGCCATTTGCTAAAAATTTTAATTCGTAAATATTTTTAAATAAAATATCCCACTTGAGGCAGATCAGGAATGGATTTGTAGAAACCGAAAAGAAATATTAGAATTATAGAAATTATCTATTAAGTTTTTAATAATAGAGGTTTTAAAATTTCTATTTTTGATTTGCATTAATTTCAATATTTCTTAATATTTCAATTTCTAAGAATCATATTGTTAAAAATTTAGACTCGGATTTTTTAGTCGACATCCGAGTTTTTTTATGCAATAGATTCTCCTCTTTTCTTATTTTATATCTTCATTTAATTAATATTTCCCAATGTTATTTTTCAAAATTAATATAAGATTTTACAATAAAAAATTTCTTAATCTTAAAAATTAAAAAGCTTTTTAACAAGTTGTTAATTACTTGATTTAAAATATATTAAAACCAATACAATACATCTTTTTTGTAAATAAATATTTTTTAAGTTGATTTTTTTAACATAATATTATTTTAATTATATCACTATAATAAAATGTGACTACATTCTGCATTATAAACATTAAAAAATCCTCAACTTCGCTGTTGAGGATCAATACTATTTTTAAAGATAGACTTCTTTATAATCTTCCACCAACTCCTTTAAACTTATCTATAAAAGCGCTTATTCGTTGAAATACGGTTTGTTTCTTTGTTAGGTATTGTGGATTTAACGGACTCATTTTTGGTAAAATGGCGTTTAATTCTGTACCGTTAGAACTTGCGTATTCTCGTTTTAAAGAAGATTCGATGTAGCGTTTTGTTGCTTCTTCGTTTAAGTTTTCTTCTGTGATTAATTGGGTTGCTTCTTCTTTTTGTTTGACTTGTGCATACTTAAAGAATGAATCTATGACCGTAGCTTTATCTGGAATGGTATCTAAATCTGTTTCGTTAATGAAATCCACTACTAAAGATTCTTTTCCTCTATTCCCAATACTTGCGCGTATTACTCGACTTACTTCTTCTACTAATTCAGCTTTGTCTTTTGTTTTCTTATTGTGATCAAAAATTAATTCTAAAATGTAATCTAAATTGATCTCTTGTGATTTTAATAAATCTACTTCAAAAACCACATCATCCCAATCAATACCAGAATCTTCAGGCTGTTTTCCTTCTTTTTCTTTTCTTAACCAATCACGAATGTCATTATAGGTCGAACGATAATCCTGTTCTACTCGTTGTGGTAACAATTGAATCTTTTGCATCACAACTAAATCATCGTCCGAAACATGGTACATTTCTTTGAAATCTTCTACAGCAGTTGCATCGCTTTGGTCAATGCTTTGTAAGGCTTTTAGACTTGTGAATTCATCATAGTTTTGTAAGATATTTTCAACACGTAAATATTCACCGAATAATTTTGTAAACTCCTTTTTATCCTTTTCTTTTTCAATTTGATCAGGATTTGGAAATTTCTCGTTTAGTTCATTTACAACTTCTACAAAACCTCTTCTTGCTTCTCCTGTTGAAGCATCAGTAAACCCTTCTAAATATTCTTTATAGCTTTTCTCTAAAACAACATTTTTGGTGCTTTTGTTTCCAAATAAGGTAATCGCATCTATTGTTGCTTGTTCCAAGTCGCGGAACGTAACAATATTTCCAAAAGATTTGGTTGCATCTAAAATACGATTGGTACGCGAAAATGCTTGAATTAAACCATGATAACGTAAGTTTTTATCAACGAATAAAGTGTTTAGTTTTGGTGCGTCAAATCCAGTTAAAAACATACCGACAACGATTAGTAAGTCGATTTCTTTGTTTTTCACACGTTCTGAAAGATCACGGTAATAATTTTGAAATTCATCACTTTCTACTCCGTAGCTTGTTTTGAACATCTTATTGTAATCGTTGATGGCTTTCGTTAAGAATTCTTTTGCTGTACTGTTTAATGCAGAAGGCTCGAATGATTCGTCTATGATTTCACCAATTGCTGATTGTTCTTCGTTGGCTGCAAAAGAAAAGATCGTCGCAATCTTCAACGGTTTTTCGCTGTCTATTTGCTGACGGTTTAATTCTTCGTAATAATGTTTAGCTGCTTCTACGCTACTCACGGCAAACATCGCATTGAAACCGTTATTTCCGCCTTTTGTACGGTGTGTTTTGATGCGGTAATTCTGTAAGATGTATTTAGAAATTTCGCTGATACGTGCAGGATGTAAGAATGCTTTTTTCGCATCTTCACCACTTAATTTCTTTTCATCAACTTCCGTTTCAACGCCTTTGAATTGTGGTTTTACATTATGATAATCCACCTTGAATTTTAAAACCTTTTCATCTCTGATGGCATCTGTAATGACATACGCATGTAATTCTGATCCAAAAACACTTGCTGTGGTTTCTGCACCAAGTGCATTTTGAGGGAAAATGGGTGTTCCTGTAAATCCGAATTGGTAGTATTTTTTGAATTTCTTTTTTAGGTTTTTTTGGGCTTCACCAAATTGTGAACGGTGGGCTTCATCAAAAATGAAAACAACTTGTTTATTGTAAATATCCAACTCTTGATCGCCTTTCATTAAGTTGTTTAACTTCTGAATGGTCGTCACAATAATTTTATTGTCGTCCTTTTCGATGTTTCGTTTTAAACCTGCTGTACTGTTTGAACCGTTGACACTATCAGGCGAAAATTTTTGGTATTCTTTCATGGTTTGAAAGTCTAAATCTTTACGATCCACTACGAAAAATACTTTATCGATAAAATCTAATTTTGTTGCTAAACGTGCAGCCTTGAAACTGGTTAAGGTTTTTCCCGAACCCGTAGTATGCCAAATAAACCCACCACTTTCTAAGGATGACCATTTTTTGGTTTGGTAAGCACTTTTAATTTTCCATAGAATACGTTCGGTTGCTGCAATTTGATAAGGTCGCATCACCAATAATGTATCTTTGATGTCTAAAACCGTATACGTTAGTAAGACATTTAATAACGTGTTTTTTTGAAAAAAAGTTGCTGTAAAATCCTTTAAATCTTTGATTAAGGTATTATCTGCTTTTGCCCAATTCATCGTAAAATCGTAACTATTTTTGTTACGCGTAACGGTATTGGCAAAATAACGTGTATCTGTTCCATTCGAAATGACAAACAACTGCAAGTATTTGAATAGCGAATTGTCAGAATTAAAGCTTTCTTTGGAATAACGGTGTACTTGATTAAACGCCTCACGAATAGCTACGCCACGTTTCTTTAGCTCTACTTGAATCATCGGTAATCCGTTGACCAAAATCGTTACATCGTAGCGATTGGCGTGCGAACCTGTTTGTTCGACTTGAGAGATGACTTGTACTTTGTTGCGCGTAATATGCTCTTTATCGACTAAATAGATGTTTTGAATGTGTCCATCATCAAATACAAAATCGTAGATGTGGTTATCGTGTAGTTTACGCGATTTATCGACTAAACTATCACTTGGTTTATCTAAATATTCTACAAGGAAACGTGCCCATTCGTTATCGGTAAATACCATATTATTCAATGCTTGTAATTGTGTACGCACATTGGCTAACATGGTATCCGTTGATTTGAGATGAGTCGGATTCTCGTATCCCAGATCAATTAAATCTTGAATGAATTCTTTTTCTAAGGCGGCTTCTGATTGATAAGCAGTCGGAGCCTCGTTTAATTCGTAGAATTTGGTGTATTTGTCCAATACAATGTAATTGTTGGATTCTGCAATCGTTTTGTACATCTTATGTTATTCTAAGTAGCTGTTAATGGGTTGAATGGTTTAGATTCTAATTTGTTTCACTTTCTAAATTGCATTGCTCGTAATGACGTTGGTTATACTCGCGATGACGGTGAGCAATGACTGGATTGCTTTGCTTGCGTTGTTTGCTGGATTGCTTCGCTTTGCTCGCAATGACGTTGGTTATACTCGCGATGACGGAGAACAATGACTGAATTGCTTTGCTTGCGTTGTTTGCTGGATTGCTTCGCTTTGCTCGCAATGACGTGGAGTTACCATTCATTAATTTCATCCCATAAGTCAATCCAATTTGGGTTGAGTGTTTCTATTTGTTTTAATTTATTTTTTCGGTTACCTGCTTTTATTCTTTTTTCCTCTGTTATTGCGTCTTCAATTGAATGGAAGCTTTTGTAATAAACTAAGATTGTGCAGTTATATTTTGCCGTAAAAGATTCGGAATTATATTTTGTTTTATGCTCGTATACACGTCTTTTTAGATCGGCTGTTACGCCTGTGTATAGAGTACCGTTTCTTTTGTTTGCCATAATATAGATTACACCTCCTTTTTTCATTTTGGTTCACTGGTTTGGGGTTGCTTTTCTGGATTGCTTCACGTTGTTCGCAATGACGGGAAGCTTAATAACTTTTCTCTGTAATATTCGTATTGTTGGGTTCTTAGTTTAATTTCTTTTGTAATTTCTTCTTCGATGGCTGTATGGGTTGCATCGAATTGATCTAAGAGTTTTACAATGCGTTCTTGTTCTTCTAGGGATGGAATTGGAATTTTAAAATCAGAAATTTGTTTTAAGTTTAAATTAGGTTGCGCAGATGTCTTATTAAATTTTTCAATATACTTTTTCATTTCTAATGATTGTAGAAAATTAAATATATATTTCACATTTATATTTTCATTCAATCTAATTATAGCTAACGCTTGATTAGTATTAGCAGGTAATATATCTTCACTTACTATAGCACATTTACCAATTGTTGCTCCAGCAATAGCAAACAATATATCTTCAGATTTTAAAATTGATCTTTTTAATTCTTTTTCATGAATTTCTTTTGAAATAAACATAAATTTATTTGGAATAATCTTATTTTTATTAAAACTTTCAATCTTAATAAAATTAATTCCATTTGAGGAAAATATTTTTGGTGTAGTACCTTTTGTTATTAATTTTGTTATATCTCCCAAAGTTTTAAATTCAATATTCCCTTCCTCAAACCTAAACAACTGCTCACGGAAGAATTCGAATTGTTTTTTACGGTTTTGGCGTTCTGTTTCTAATTCGGTTGTTAATTGGTTGGTTAACGTTGTTAATTCATCTAAAACACGAACAATTTCTTGTTGGATTTCAAGAGATTTTTCTGGATTATCTGGACAAGGGATTGGGATTTGGAGTTTCTCTAAATCTTTTGGATATACATGTGGTATACCAGCACCTTTTTTTAAACTATAAATCCATTCTTGTTTAGTTAATAAAAAATAATATGCATATTTAATATTAAGAATTGATAAATCAGGTTTAATTGAAAAAGCATCAGATACAAATATAGGTTCGTTCCAATAACTTATATATCCAGCATACGCACCACTTCCAGCAATAGTAATAGTTTCATCAGTTCTATTAAATTCGCCATTATAATATGCAGGTTTTTGACCACCACTAATTACAGGAATATTTCCTTCAGTTTTATTCTTAGCAGTAATTGTTTTACCCCTTTGTAGTTCAGCAATTTCTTTCAAAGGCAACCATTCCACCTTTACCCCTTGTAATAACTCGTCTAATTTGCTCATGATTTCCCTCCTTTTTTGTTATTTGCTTTAGCCTGTTTATCGCCTGCTTTAGCTTGTTTTTCTAAGATTGTAATGGTTTTTAGGTATTCACTTTCCACATTGCTAAGGGTTTTGGCTTTGTATTTTTTGTATTCTAAGGTTGCTTTCTCTTTCATTGCAGCATTAGAGATACTCCCTGCATTATCTAAAACTTTGCGTCCTGTCGAATTCAGGATATTATCTAACTCTCGGATATAATCGTTCATACACATTGGGCGTTCTTCAATGGCATTTAATTCGGCTAAATCAAAATAGGCTGCTACCAAGTTATTTAATACGCGTAATTCTTTTTCTTCTAAAAAATTTTTAGCAATCATCGCTTCAGCTTGTGTAGGCTCATCGCCTTTAAAATTGGTTAATCCAACAAAAGGCTTATCGCTATCTACACGCATATAGATGACTTCGCTTGCAGTATGCCCATGAGCAGCATAATGCAATTTGTTTTGTACAATTTTGAAAAAAGTTACACTTGCATCACTTTTTGGGTCGTAATCGGTTGCTGTAGCGTACAAATCTAATATTTGGCGGTACATTACCTTTTCACTTGAACGGATATCACGAATACGGTCTAAAAGTTCTTTCCAATAATTGCCTCCACCAAGATTTTTCATGCGTTCATCATCCATCGTGAACCCTTTTACGATGTATTCTTTCAGTCGATTGGTTGCCCATTGACGAAAGCCTGTAGCAATCTTCGAGTTTATTCTATACCCCAAAGCAATAATCATATCAAGATTGTAATAATCCAGTTCACGAGAAACTTCACGATTACCTTCTATTTGAACTGTTCGGATTTTCCGAACAGTTGCTTCTGCAATCAGTTCTTCTTCTGTAAAAATATTCTTAATATGTTCACTTACTGTTGATTTTGAAGTTTGGTATAATTCAACCAATTGTTTTTGCGTTAACCAAATTGTATCGTCATCCAATTGGACATTAATTTTAGTTTGTCCATCTTCTGCAGTATATAAAATTATTTCACTCATCCTTCGATTTCTTTTACAAGATGATCAATCGCTGCACGTAAAGATGAAATGTTGTTCACAGTTTCAGCTAACTCGGTATTTAAGACTTTAATGTCTATCACTTCGCGTGTATCTACCGCTTCTACATACGAACTTACCGAAAGGTTGTAATCGTTTTCTTCAATTATCTTATTCTCTATGGTTACTGCAACATGTTTTACATTTTCTTTCGAATCGAATAACTGCATAATCTTCTCGATATGCACATCCTCTAACATGTTGTTATTGGTTACTTTTTTGTAGAAGTCTTCTCCTGTTGCATCGATAAATTGTGTGGTATTCTCGGACTTATGCTTAGATAAAACTAAGATATTTACGCCAATAGAAGTTCCAAAGAATAAATTTGCAGGTAAACTAATTACTGTTTCTACAAAATTTTCTTTTATTAAATATTTTCTGATTTTTTGTTCTGCTCCACCACGGTAGAAAATACCAGGAAAACATACAATGGCTGCACGCCCTTTACTTGATAAATAATTAAGCGCATGTAAGACAAACGCAAAATCTGCTTTTGATTTTGGTGCTAAAACTCCAGCTGGTGCAAAACGATCATCGTTAATTAACGTTGGATCATCCGAACCTACCCAATTCACCGAATAAGGAGGATTAGATACAATGGCATCGAAAGGTTTATCGTCGATAAAATGAGGATCGGTTAAAGTATCTCCTAATTGGATATTGAATTTATCGTAATTGACATTGTGCAAAAACATATTCATACGCGCTAAGTTGTAGGTTGTATGATTGATTTCTTGTCCAAAGAATCCATCTTCGATAATGTGGTTATCGAAATGTTTTTTTGCTTGTAATAACAAAGAACCCGAACCAGCAGCAGGATCGTAGATTTTGTTGACCGAAGTCTGTTTGTGCATCGCTAATTGCGCAATCAGTTTCGATACATTTTGAGGTGTAAAGAATTCACCTCCAGATTTTCCTGCATTGGCTGCATAGTTAGAAATTAAGAATTCGTAAGCATCCCCAAATAAGTCGATTTGGCTTTCTTCGAAACTACCAAAATTTAACTCGGCAACTCCTTTTAAAATTGCAGCTAAACGTTTGTTTTTATCTTCTACGGTATTTCCTAAACGTGTACTTGTTGTATCGAAATCTGCAAATAATCCTTTGATATCTTGTTCAGACTCGTATCCATTTGCTGAGTTTTCAATATCTGTAAATATCGCCTTTAGGTCTGTATTTAAGTTGGAATTTGTATTGGCGTTATCGACAATATTCACAAACAATTGACTTGGATAAATGAAGTATCCTTTTGTTTTAATGGCGTCATCTTTAATTTCTGGTGTGATGATGTCGTCTGCTAATTTTGCATAGTTTACACTTTCGTCACCACCTTCAATATAATTAGTAAAGTTTTCACTAATAAAACGATAGAATAATGTTCCTAACACAAAGTGTTTGAAATCCCATCCATCTACTGAGCCACGTACTTCGTTGGCGATTTTCCAGATTTTAGCTTGTAGTTCTGCTCTTTGGGCTGTATTTGTCATTGTCTTTATTTCTTTTGAAAGATAAAATTTATCTTTTGTATATTCATTATTGTAAACATTACAATATTAATCCTTTTAAACGCCAAAACAAGACGTTAGTGCTTTTTTGTAATGATTTTTTATTTTATTAATTGCAACTAATATTTAAAAGCACTTGCCATTAGTTCTTGTTCAGCTCTTGAAATTCCAATTTGTTTAGCGATATCCTGCCAATTCTTAACTACAGAAGTTACTTCATCGATTATTTGATCCATTTCTGTAGTCGTTAATCGAAAATACTCACCAACACTTTTCGCTAATTCAAAATCTAACGCATTATTATCCATATCAATATTCAAGGCTAAACCATCTTTATCAATGGATGGATTTAAATCATAAGCAGGTGATAAAACCCAACCTTCTTTCGTTAAAATAAATCCATGATTTCGTAAATGATCATCAGTATTGGATATCGCAATATTAAAAATGATTCTACGCCATAATTGGGTTAAATTTTCATTGATGTTCGCTCCATTCGATTGGATGAACTCCACAATATCTAAATAACTGGCAGGCTGATTTTTTATGGTTTCTTCGTTATTTCCTGTCATGGTCATTGCCGATGCGAAATGAATTCTATTACTTCCTTCACGATCAAATCGTTTGGTAAAAAAAGTATGATACGGACCATTAATCTTTTCTATTTTACATTCCGACATATTTATCCCTGCTTTTATCGCTAATTGATACGCTAAATATTCCCAACTAGCTTTATCAATAGTGTCATTCTTAGATGGAAATTTAGCAATCCATGGATGTTTATGCTCATCTAAAATATTAGCTTTTGGACGAGCTCCACCCAAAGAAGAACCAGGAGCTATTAATAGTTGTAACCATTTGTTTATCGCTTCATTATCGGTATCATTTTCGTAATGAACGACAGCTTGTTGAAGTTCTCTTACAGTAGACCATGGTGGCGTAGCCTTTTCGGTATCATTATCCAAAAAGTCAGATTTTGGATCTAGTTTAAAACGCAACGCCCCCATACGTGTTTCGTCATAGACACCTAATAAGAAATCAATATCATATAATGTTTTCGCTTTTTCACCTTTTATTTTAGCGAGTTGAGCTTCACGTCTTTTCATTAAGGTACGTCCCCAAGTATCAGGCATACTGTCTAGAAAGAGTCCAAAGTTTTCTTTATCATTAGCAAATTGTGGCCCTGCAAATAAATGTAAATTGGGATCTAACTGATGATGATGTCCAGATTTTAACCATAGATTATCATACGAAAAGCTGAATGCTTTTCGTCCCTTGGCTTGATAGGCCGATAATACGCCCATTAGTATTGGACTTTCTAAATCTTGCCAATCAGCATAAACATATATATCTGTTTTCTGTACTGCCATCCTATAATATCTCTAAATCTTGTAGTTTACGACCAAGTGTGTCGTCTGCTGCTAACTTTAAAAAATCATCTTGTAAGCCTAAAACCCGAAGCACATTGAAATAAGCTCCCATCGCTACACTTGGCTCTCCTTTTTCGATGAGATTTAAAGTGGATCTGGAAATATCTGCTCTTTCAGCGACTTGTACTGCTGTTAATTTGCGACGTTTACGGGCAAGTTTTATTTGCTCACCCATTTGTGATAAGGTATCTTTATAACGAGGTAAAACAATTTGTTTTTTCATAAATGTCCGTTATTTCATACAAATATAATTAAAACGACTGAAATAACGGACATTTTTATATGAATATTCAATTATTTTCTCTTTCCAAAAGGTTATTGAAAACTTGCTCTAACTGTTTTGCGGTAAATATTTGAATATTCTCCGCAAGTTATGCGGTGATTAATTTGTTTATCGTTGCACAATTGGTTTACTGAAAGAATTTGAAGACAATATTTACAATCCAAAATCATTTGACCGAAACACTAAAACATAAACAAGTCTTCCACCATTACTTCAAAAAGGAGAAGACACTTTCAAATTGTGGGTACGTCAGATCATCGTAGACTAAATTAGTAAAAAACTAATATAGCCTTATGATTATTAAAAAGACCAAAGAAATCCAAACTTATTTAACTTATATTAAAAAATTACAAGTTCTAAAATATGCTAAAGAATATGGAAATAACACTATAGCTTATAAATTTTATGGTGTTAAAAAGAGTACATTTTATAAATGGAAAAAAGCATATGAAGAACATGGAGAAGAAGGTTTACTCAGAAAGAAACCAACTCCTCGCACTTTTCCTAACCAAATTAAGCAAGAGATTGTAAATAAAGTATTAGAACTTCGAAAAGAACATAAATTAGGGACTTGGCGAATTAAATGGTATCTAGAACGTTATCATGATATTTTGATATCGGAATCAAGTGTTTATCGTATTCTAAAGAGTAATAATGTCGCTAGATTAGACAGAAAGGTGACTAGAAGAGCCATGCATAGTATCAGGTATGAAAAAGAAACACCTGGTCATCAGGTACAAATTGATGTTAAATTTCTAATATTCCATGACGTCAAATAGAACTAAAATCAAGACGATTTCAATACACAGCGATTGATGATTCTACACGAATTAGAGCGCTTAAAATCTATGAAAAACATAATCAATTAAGTTCAATTGATTTCATAAATTATGTGGTAGAAAAATTCCCTTTTATAATTAATACAATTCAAACAGATAATGGACACGAATTTCAATCAAAGTTTCATTGGCATGTTCAAGATTTAGAATATGAGACACCGATTTATAAAAGTAGGAACACCTCAGTTAAATTCAAAAGTTGAATGATTTCATTTGACTGATAAAAAAGAGTTTTATCAACTTTTAAGCTACACAGATGATGTGGATTTAAATCAGAAACTGGAAGAATGGGAAAACTTTTATAATTTCAATAGGCCTCATGGTTCATTTAAAGGAAAAACACCTTATGAAATACTAAAATCTAAAACTAAAATAATTATATTTAAAGTCTACGAGGTTATGAAGTACGACAATGTAAATTTCCCATCGTCCATTGCGCAATCATTTGCAATTTGTATGGATCGCTGATGTATTGTAAAAGTGTCAAAACGGCTGTAAAAACTCCAGAAATTATCATTCCTGATAAAACCATATTGATTAACGAACTTTTGAGGTTTGTTTTTGAAATTAAATACGTTAATAAAACAGCACAAATTCCAAATACAAATGCTGAAATATTGATAGATAATACAGGAACAACCATTGCTAAAGCTGCGCCAACAGCAGAACCAGATGATATACCTAATGTAAAAGGATCTACAATTGGGTTTCTGAAAATTGCTTGTAAAACATTACCAGATGATGCCAAAGCTGCACCAACAATAAACGTTAATACAATACGAGGTAAACAAACTTGCCACAAAATAGTTTCGATACTTGATTGAGGTAAATTAGTTGTTCCCGAAATTAACTTGCTCATTGCAGATGAACTGTAACGAATCAATTCCGAAATACCTACAAAATTCGTTGCGCCCATTGTCATAGAAAGAATGACAACCGTTAATGGTAAAATCAAAAGTAGACCGTAAGATTTCAATTTAGATTGCATTTTTCTTGTATAAATCTGGTTTTTGGTACAATTGCATGATATCATTTTGTACCTATTTGTTTAATTGTTCAGTCGAATAAGCCGAAGGATAGCACCAATTGCGAAGTTGTTTGGCAAATAATAAAAACTTAACTGTATGCGGATCGTAATAAAACGCAGGATTCATAGCGAAAACTTGTTTTGATTTTACCGCTGGCAAAGCATCCAATTCTTTTAGTTGATACAAATTCCAAAGAACAATCAAATCTGGATTCCATTTATAGATCGATTCTGCACCAACATTTGGCGATTCCATTTCTAACGGACAAGCATTTTCTGCACCCGATAATTTGATCGCTAAATCTAACAAAGTTCCTTTTCCAGATGTCGAAAAAATACGTCCTTTCGACCACGCATAATAGACTTTTTTAGGTTTTTCATTTACAGGAGCTTTCAACTTTTTAGCCTCAGCTTTTACATAAGAAACCACTTTCTCTGCACGTTGTTTTTTTTTCTAATAAAGTTCCCATTCCAAGCAATTCTTTGTAAATCTTATCTTGACTTAAACTTGAAACGGTAAAAACTGGAATATTTAATTCTTCTAATTGCTGAATTGTTTCGATATTTTGTTCATAAACAATCGCTAAATCAGGTTGCAAACCAACAATTGTTTCGATATTACTTGATCCACCTCCAAAAGTTGGCGTCGCAATTGTTTTGTTTTTAATTCGCTCATCTAATTTTGCATAGAACTCAAATTTATCTTCATTCTGAAAAACTTGTTGCGGAATTCCAACCACTTTATCTTCGGCATGCAACATGTAAATTTCGTCCAAAGAAGGTTCAAAAAGTACAATCACTCGTTTTGCTTCTTGTGGTAACGAAACCATTTTTCCACGACTATCTTCCGCTTTTATTTCACCTTGTTGTTCGCTCTTTTTTGAAGAAGAAGAATGACAACTTTGAAAGAAAATAAAGAATGATAAAATAAGGGTTATACAATGAAATATTTTACAATTCATGATTTAATTTTTTACCAAATTTTTTAATAAAAATTCACTGATTAATTGTGCTTCGACAAGTTGTATTTTATCTTGATAACGAGTCAAAAGTTGCTCATACATACGACCATCATAAGGAAGCAAAAGTTGATTATCGTCGTCGTTTTTCCAATAAATAGGTAGGTGACGATTGCCAACGAATTAACAAAAATCAGCGGCATCGGACTTCGACTTTGCAGAAAACTGAATACACAAACAAGGTTTTATGTAAACTGAAGCTATTAATTTGTTTTCATGAAATAATCGATCGCCGTTCTACCACTCATTTTTAGTTTGTAATCGAAGTTCTAATGTTAAACCAGTAGTTGTTTTTCGCGTAATTTTTTGTTTTCGAATCTCAAACCATTCAATCGTTAATTGATCCAAAATATTTTCTACTTCTTCAGTTTTTGACTGAATTTCATCTATAATTACCAACTGATTTTCCATTGTTTCGATCTATTATTTTTGTTGTGCAGCTTCTTTTTTCAACTGAACTTTCTCTTTCAACCATTGACACCATTCGTCAATTCCTTCTCCATTCAACGTACTGATTGTTTGCACTTCTAAGTTTGGATTAACCTCTCTTGCATCCTTTGTAACCGCCTCGATAGAAAAAGGAACATATGGTAATAAATCTGATTTAGAAACCAACATCAATTCACTTGTTAAGAACATACGTGGATATTTCTTTGGTTTGTCATCACCTTCAGTTGTAGCGATAAGTGTAACACGATAATCTTCACCTAAATCAAAAGCAGATGGACAAAGAAGATTTCCTACATTTTCGATAAATAATAAATCTGTTCCATCCAAATTAATATGATCTAACGCTTGTAAAATCATTTGCGCTTCGATGTGACACATTCCACCTGTTACAATTTGTAAAGCATTAATCCCTACTTCGCGCATACGAACTGCATCACGCTCCGTTTCTGGATCACTAACTAAAACAGAAATATTCAATTCTTTCCCCAAACGTTTTCCAATTTCTTGTAACAACGTTGTTTTTCCTGATCCTGGAGACGAACAAACATTGATGATACAAACATCTTTCAGACGTTCGCGAATCGCATTTGCAACATAATCGTTAGCTTTTAATAAATGTAAAGTTGTGTTGTCGCATTGAACAGATCCTACTCTATTCCCAAGACTTTTTGGATTTTGTGTATTTTTTGACATAATTGAAATATGTTTAATTAATGATTATTTATTTTTAAAGATAACTTGCGAGATAAAAAGCTCATTTCCTTTGACAATTGTGCTAGATGGTGTTGAACAATCTTCGCAAACAAATTTGTTATATTTAACTTCGAAATTCTTGTGACAATGTTCGCAATACGCTACAATTTCATTGACTAAAACCTCTAACTCGATTTCATTATAATTTTGGTTATCAGCTATAAATCCATCAAATGCATTTTGAATTAAAACAGGTTGAACATTTGATAAAAGGCCAGCTGTAATTTGAACTTTTTCTATGTCTTCTATTTTCGAATCATAGTGCTCGTTCAACGTATCAAATATGTCTTTGACAATACTTAATTCGTGCATAATTTTTAATTTTTGTGAATAGATTTCCTCTTTCTAAACAAAATGAATGCTTAGAAAATAGTTATGTATAAGAAAGTTTTATGTTTATCAGATAAATGGTAAACCGTAGATATAATGCCTCAACAGGCAAATTTTATTTGTTGAAGTTGAAAATAAATCAGAAAAAATACGAACACAAATCTGTTGATTAAAATTAAACTTAACATCTGCGTTGATAAATTCGTCAAAAGAAAAATCATTGATTTTTAAATGTTCTACAGTAAATGTGAATCCTTCAATAGTGCTAGTTGTATTATCACATTTTATTGTCTCTTTTTCTACTTTTTGATGCGCATAAGATTGATTTGTTTTGTTAGAAAAGCTAAACAGAACAATCAAAAAAAGGACAGAAAATATGTGAAAAATCGTTTTCATTTACGGTTGTAAAGATACCACTTGCTACACCAAAACGATTATATAAAATAGCGTATAAATGTTCAAAAACGTTACAAATCAATAAAAATTATTTAGCTTAAAAAAACAACAATCAAATCTTTTATTAATAAATTTTTATTATTTTACAATAAATTTATTTTGTAATTCAAAATATTTCTATTTAATTTGAAAAATAAATTATTACTAAATATGGAAACTAAATCTAAATTTTATTTAAAATTAATTGGAGTATTACTAATCACTCTACCTTTTATTGATTTCTTTTTTAACAATGGATTAAATGATTTTATGAGAGGTTGGCAAAATGCTGAAATAGCACAATCTTCTGAGTATTTTAAAGTTATTCCAAAAAATGGTTCTGAAAATCCAGTTTCAATTCCTAAAATAGATGGTACTATTATTACAGAAGCGATGAATTTGAGTATTCATACGGAAAAAAGTCTTGCAATTTATCCTTTTTACATTTGGGTATTATATCTACTTTTGGGACTTACAATGATATTTTATCTTTTTTCTACAATTAGATTAATTAAAACCCGTTGTGCATTTTAAATAATTTTGGTTTTTAGCTTATTAATATTTCGATTAAAGTATGTTTTATTAATGTACTGAACCACAGTAAGTGCAGTAATTTTAGCTAGAATTCTGGTTTTAAACCCTTCAAAAGTCTTTGCATAATTTCGTCTAATCATAAACTGATCGCATAGTTGAGAAAATAAAGTTTCAATTCTTTTTCGATACTTTTTGAATGGATAAAACTGAGGTTTATACTCTTTTTGATTGGATCTTTTCGGTGTTTCTAATCGAATATTAGCTTCATTAAATAAGTCAATTTGAATTGTTTG
>NZ_DLOC01000046.1:0-14025 GCF_002478465.1 Empedobacter sp. UBA7494 | reverse complement strand
TCAAAAATCCTAATGATTTTCCTACATTTCAAATTAATCAAATTAATCAAAATAATAACACAATAATATTAAATAAAAACTCTACTTTTAAGTGTTCTTAACAAGGGGAAGATTACAAAAACTTTATAGTTCAAAATAGAAACAGATTATTTTTCTTTCAATAACAAAATTAGTGTATAATCACCTTGTGATAAGGTTTGTACATCAGATCCTTTGAATGTTACAATCACATTATTGAAACTAGTTCCGTTACCTTCTAAATTCCCTAATTGTACATTTGTATTGATTTTATTCGGTAAATTATATAAATTTACTGATGTTTTTGATGGAGCAAAATATTAATCAAGAAATAAAGTCTGACTTTTTTTGTTGGAATAATTTGTCAACTTTCCTCCATAATATATTATATTTTGATGTATTCCATTATTCGAAATTTTCCATATTTCTTAAAAGAATAGTCTTTATTTATCGTAGTCATTAAATTAATAATGTTTATACCATCTTGTTGAGCTTTAAGAAAACTACTCTTTAAAATAGTTCAGTAAAAATAATTTAATATAAACATTCATAGGTCATATTTAACCTTTCCTACAAAATAAAGAATTTAATTTACAAAAAGTGTTTAAAATTGGATATTTTAAAATTTATATACAAACTATTAATTTTTGATTAATTAATTTTACGTCGAATTATAGAATTATGACTAAAATATCACCAAAAGATACAGACCAGTTTGACAATTTTGTTCACAAAGAAACAACAACATTTGAAGATTTAACTGTTTTCGATCGCAATAATTTGGCACCAATATCTATTGATAATCAATTTGGTTTAATAGATAAAGAAGGAAATGTAATTATTCCGTTCGAATATCAAAAACTTGTACTTACAACTGTTAATGCCTACAGCGCACAAAAAGATAATAAGTGGGGAATTATAACAAAATCTAACCAAATTTTGATTCCGTTCGAATATGATTTAACAAGTGATTTTATTGAAAATATTTGTGCTGTAAAAAAAGATGGAAAATGGGGGTTTATTGATTTATTAAATCAAGTTGTGATTCCGTTCGAATATGATGGTTGTACAGATTTTAGAGCTGGTTTAGCTGGAGTTGAAAAAGATAGAAAATGGGGAATGATTGATAAAAATAATCAGTTAATTATAGATTATCAATACGAATATTTAACGCCAGTTGATCAAAATTTTGCCACTTTTGGAGAAGCTACTTCACTAAAAATTGAGCGTCCAGATATATTAGCTTATTTTCCATATTTCTTATCAAAAGAGAATTATTTGATGCATTTTGGTTTAATTTCAACAAAAAACGAACAAATTTTAGGTCCAATTTCTGAATTACCAATTTTAGAAAGTTTCGAAAATCAAGCTATTATTCGTCAAAATTATCAATTAGGTTACTTAAAAGATGGAAAAAATTTTGTGAAATTTGAACAATTTACAATCGATCCTTACGAAGAAAAAATCTTAACTCAATTAGGAGTGATGAAATAAAAAAAGAGCTTTTCTGAAAGCTCTTTTTTATTATCTATTGTTTTGGTTTGTATTGCATATGTTCATGATTTTCGTTCATCAACATTTTTTCTCCAACCACTTCAAAACCTTTTCTTTCGTACAATTTCTTAGCATTCGGGTTTGTAAAATCAACCAATAAACCTAATGTTTTGCCTTGCTTATTTCCTATTTCATCAATCAAATAATCCAATATTTTAGAACCTATTCCTTTTCCTCTAAAATCTTCAGAAACTGCAATTGTGTCAATATATATTTCACCTGCTTGTGTTTCATCTTGTGGATGAATAATTTGGTTATAATCATTTTTCAATAATTCTAAAACAGGTTTTCGAAGTTCTTCTAATTTTCCTCCATCATAAAAAGTTGTTGTTCCAGCAAATTGCTTATCATATTCTACAACAACTGTATTTTGATAACTATATTGATTTTCTTCTTGTTCAATTAATTTTTTCAAGAAGTTAACTCCTTCTTCATAATCTGTTTTTCCGATAAAATCATAAACGATTTTATTCATTGCTAACATCATCAATTTTGCAATAGATAACGCATCCGTCTTTGTTGCTTCTCTAAAATTTAACATAAAAAAATAGCCTTGAGATTTCTCAAGGCTAAGTTAGCAATAATTATTTTGAAATTATTTCGCTTTTAATTTATCTAACGTATTGTTATATCCTTCTTTTGCTTTTTCTCCAGCTTCTTTCGCTTCTGCTTTCACATCTTTTGCAGCCGCATTAATATCAGCTTTTGCTTGATTAGATTTTGCATCTACTTTATCTACAGCATTATTCACTCCATCTTTCACATCTTGAGCAGCATTATTTACAGCAGCTTTTGCATCAATCCACGCTTTATTAGCATCGTCATAAGCTTTTTGCGCAGCTTCTGTTGCAGCTTTATCACCTTTCGCTTTTGCTTCATCTAAAGCTTTTTTTGCTTCATCTACTTTCGCTTTTGCATCAGTTTCTGATAATGTAGTTGTTGTAGTTGTCGTTTCTTTGATAACAGCCGTAGAATCGTTCACCAATGAATCTACAGTTACATTAGTTTCAGTTGTTTTTGAAGTTTCTTGTTTACAAGAAGTAGCAAATGATAATGAAGCAACTGCCACTAATACAAATAATTTTTTCATAGTTGTTTATTTAATTGTTTTAATAATAGAATCAATTCTAACAATTTTAATACCAAATTGCGAACGATTATTGAATTAAAATTAAATCTTTTCAGAAAATAAAACAAGATTTTTATAAATAATTATTGATTAGAAGCACTTAACATACGATCATTTCCAGAAATATCTTTGTGAATGATTACATTTTGATAAAACTTTTGGAATAATTGTTTTGTTTCTTCTCCCAAATATTGATTGATTTCGCAATAAATTTTTCCATTCTCTTTCAAATGATTTTTAGCAAAATCTATTACTCTTTCATAAAAAATTAAAGCATCATCATTTTCAACAAAAAGCGCCAAATGAGGTTCAAAATTCAAAACATTTTGATGCATTTCTTCTTTTTCAAGATTTCGGATATAAGGTGGATTTGAAATAATTACATCAAATTTCTGGTTTAATTGAATATCCTCCAGTAAATTATTGTGATAAAAATTAATATTAACTTTTAAAGTTTCAGCATTTAATTGTGCTATTTTCAAAGCATTTTCAGAAATATCTAATGCAGAAACTTTTGCATTTGGAAATAATTTTGCCAACGAAATAGGAATACATCCTGTTCCTGTCCCTAAATCAATCATAGAAATATCTTGATTTTGAGCATAATCATTTCTAATTAATTCGACCAATTCTTCCGTTTCTGGACGAGGAATTAATGTATTCTCATTCACAAAAAAGAAATCATTATAGAAAAAAGCTTTTCCAGTAATATGCTGTATCGGTTGACCTTTTTTTAATTGCTCTAAATCTGATAAAATTTCAGTCGTTAATTCAATTTCATCTCGACTAGATAAATCAAGATTCAACTTATCTTCTACATAAATCATGAAAATATTAGAAGCTTCTTCTTTATCATATAGTAATTGCAATTTATCTAAAAACAATTGTTTTAGCTTAACTAAAGTCATTCTGTTAAATTTTTGTAAAGTTAGATTTTATTAATTGAAAGTGCACGATTCTTGATTTCTAAAAAAGTAACCAAAAAATAAATCACAATGAAAATGAATAAATTATTATGTGCTGTTACAATGTTATTTATTAGTCACCTTTCTTTTGCGCAGATAGAAATTGATGGAAATAATAAAAAACTAACATTAGATTGTAAGGGACAAAAAGTAGAAGTTGGTGGAAGTGGACATTTGATCAATTTGAAAGGAGATTGTACCAAAGTTGAGATCATGGGAACAAATAATACAATAGCTGTTAATGGATTAACTTCTGCTGAATTAGCTGGCGAAGGAAATACATTATATTATCGTAAAGCTTTATCTAAAAATGGTAAATTACCTCAAATAATTGAGGGAAACAACAATACAATTATCAAAAAGCAGTAAAAATCTTTTCATTTAATATGTCTTTAATAGTTAGAATCTCTTTCTTAATTGTATTATTAAAGAAAGGGATTCTTTATTATTTTAATGTTTAACCCAACTTCATATCTCCGTCTTTTATCCAGTTTTTCTTTTTCATAAAAATGTAAACTAAATATGAAATAATTGCTGGAGCAATGATTTGTAAAATCAAAATAGAAGTTAGAATATATGAAGTATCATATTTAGATTTCATAGCATTGAAAGTTCCGATTTGTCCAACTAAACCGCAAGACCCCATCCCCGATTCTAAAGCTGTATTTTCCATATTGAAATAAATAATTGCAATTGGACCAATAATCGCCGAAGATAAAGTTGGAGGAATCCATATTTTCCAATTTTTATAAATATTAGGTACTTGCAACATACTTGTTCCTAATCCTTGTGCTAAAACACCTTTCAAACCATTATCTTTAAAACTAATTGTTGCAAAACCAATCATTTGTGCACAACAACCTATTGTTGCAGCTCCAGCTGCTAAACCGTTTAATTCTAACATTAGACACAAAGCAGCTGATGAAATTGGTAAAGTCAAAACCATACCGACAATTACAGCAATTACAACTCCCATTATCAAAGGATTTGAATCTGTTGATAATATAATTATTTCACCAATCCATTTCATCATTTGTTGAACAGAAGGACCAATGATTTGTGCTAAGATTACTCCAACCAAAACAGTAATAATCGGTGTAATGACAATATCTATTCGGGTTTCGCCTGCAACCATTTTTCCTACCTCAACCGCTACAATTGTCGATATAAAAACTCCTAAAGGTCCACCTAATTGATATGCTGCAATTCCTACTACTGCTGACGAAAATAATACCAATTGAGGTGCTCGTAAACTATAGGCAATAGCTAATGCTATCGCAGGTCCTGTCGCTTGATTTGCAACTGGCCAAACAATATCAGTTAAAAAAGAAACATTTAACTCTTCACCAATGGTTTTCAAAATTGTACCAACCAATAAAGTCGCGAATAAGCCATAAGCCATTGCGCCCATTGCATCGATAAAATATCGTTTTGCAGAAATTTGTATATCTTTTTTGAGTAGGAAATCTTTCATGTTTGAAATTTACAAATTAATTAAAAATAAATAAGCCTTGTCGAAAGACAAGGCTTAAAAACAATATTAAAAAATTATATTTCTTACATATTTCTACGGTACTGTCCACCTACTTCGAACAAGGCAGAAGTAATTTGCCCTAACGAACAAACTTTGGTAGCTTCCATCAAAACTTCAAAAATATTTTGGTTGTTAACAGCTGCTTGTTGCGCATCATCCAATGCACTTTCAACTTGTTGTTCATTAATTTTATTCAAATTTTCTTTAGTGTGAATTTGGAATTGTTTTTCTTCCTCTGTCGCACGAATTACCTCCGCAGGCACCACGGTTGGAGAACCTTTTGAACTTAAGAACGTATTTACACCAATAATTGGGAACGTTCCGTTGTGTTTCAATGTTTCGTAATACAATGATTCTTCCTGAATTTTAGAACGTTGATACATCGTTTCCATCGCTCCTAAAACGCCTCCACGCTCTGTAATACGATCAAATTCTTGTAAAACTGCTTCTTCAACTAAATCTGTTAATTCTTCGATAATGAACGACCCTTGAATTGGATTTTCGTTCTTCGCCAAACCTAATTCTTTATTGATAATCAACTGAATAGCCATTGCACGGCGAACCGATTCTTCTGTTGGCGTTGTAATTGCTTCATCGTACGCATTGGTATGTAACGAGTTACAGTTGTCGTAAATCGCATATAAAGCTTGCAATGTTGTACGAATATCATTGAAATCAATTTCTTGCGCGTGTAACGATCGACCCGAAGTCTGAATATGGTATTTCAACATTTGTGCACGTTCGTTAGCTCCGTATTTATTTTTCAAGGCTTTTGCCCAAATTTTACGCGCTACACGACCAATTACTGAATATTCTGGATCGATACCATTGGAGAAGAAAAACGATAAGTTTGGCCCAAACGCATTGATATCCATTCCGCGAGATAAATAATACTCAACATACGTAAATCCATTAGCTAACGTAAACGCTAACTGCGTAATAGGATTTGCTCCTGCTTCAGCAATATGGTAACCCGAAATAGAAACCGAATAAAAATTACGTACATTTTGATTGATGAAATATTCTTGCACATCGCCCATTAAACGCAATGCAAATTCTGTTGAGAAAATACACGTATTTTGTGCTTGGTCTTCTTTTAAAATATCTGCCTGAACAGTTCCACGAACCTGAGCTAACGTATTTTTCTTAATTTCAGCATAAACTTCTGCAGGTAAAACCTGATCACCAGTTACACCCAAAAGCATTAACCCTAAACCATCATTTCCTTCTGGTAAATCGCCGTTATATCGTGGTCTTTCCAAACCTTTATCTTCGTAAATAGCTTTGATTTTTGCTTCAGTTTCTGCTTCTAAACCATTTTCTTTGATGTATTTTTCACAATTTTGATCAATTGCGGCATTCATAAAGAAACCTAACAACATAGGTGCTGGTCCATTAATCGTCATCGAAACCGAAGTTGCTGGATGTGATAAATCGAAACCAGAATATAATTTCTTCGCATCATCTAAACAACAAATCGAAACTCCGGCATTACCAATTTTCCCGTAAATATCAGGACGATAACCTGGATCATTTCCATACAAAGTTACCGAATCAAACGCCGTAGACAAACGCTTTGCAGGCATTCCTTTCGAAACATAATGGAAACGACGATTGGTACGCTCTGGCCCACCTTCTCCCGCAAACATACGCGTTGGATCCTCACCTTCACGTTTAAATGGATATAATCCTGAAGTAAATGGAAACTCACCCGGTACGTTTTCTTGTAAAACCCAATGCAAAATATCGCCCCAAGCTTCGTACTTTGGCAATGCAATTTTAGGGATTTGTAAATGCGATAAAGACTCTGAATGTGTCTGAATTTTAATTTCTTTATCACGTACTTTAAATGTATAAACCGGATTTTTATATTTATTTACCTTTTCATCCCAAGTCGTGATTACTTCCCAGTTGAAAGGATCTAAATTCATTTTTAATTTATCAAATTCAGCTAAAAGAACTTTAACCAAATCAGCATTATCAATTCCAGAAATCTCGATTCCATGTTGAGAAATCGTTGGTGTTTTTCCAGAAAGTGTTTCAATTGTTTTAAAGAAACCATATAGTTTTTGCGCAACATCTCTCTGCGCATTTGCACGAACATCATATCCACGATTATTCTCTGCAATCTCTGATAAATAACGCGTTCTTGACGGTGGAATAACAAAAATCTTTTCAGACATTTCTTTTGTAATTTGAAAAGATGATTTCAAATCTGCACCTGTTTTTTCTACTACTTTATCAATGATTGATTTGTATAATTGATTAGTTCCTGGATCGTTAAATTGAGAAGCAATCGTTCCAAAAACAGGCATTTCATCAGGATTTACATCCCACAAATTATGATTGCGTTGGTATTGTTTTTTTACATCGCGCAAAGCATCTAACGCACCACGTTTATCGAATTTGTTAATCGCAACAATGTCAGCAAAATCTAACATATCAATCTTTTCCAATTGCGTTGCAGCACCAAACTCTGGCGTCATAATGTACAATGAAGCATCAGAATGATCTAAAATTTCGGTATCTGACTGACCAATTCCAGAGGTTTCTAAAATAATTAAATCATATTTCGCCGCTTTCAACACCTGAATTGCTTCCTCTACATATTTCGATAACGCTAAATTTGATTGACGAGTTGCCAACGAACGCATATAGACACGAGGATTGTTGATAGAATTCATACGAATACGATCGCCTAACAAAGCGCCACCCGTTTTCTTTTTTGATGGATCGACAGAAACCAAAGCGATCGATTTTTCTGGAAAATCAATCAAGAAACGACGCACTAATTCATCAACCATCGACGATTTTCCTGCTCCACCAGTTCCCGTAATTCCTAAAACTGGTGCAGATTTATCAGCTACTTTATCAAAATCAAATGCTTTTAAAAAATCTTCTTCACGATTTTCAGCCAACGAAATTAATCTCGCAATCGTCGTGATGTCTTTATCTTCTAATGATTGATACACATCTTTTCCTTCTGGTAATTCTAATGACCCTGTCGGAAAATCTGCTTTCTCTACCATATCATTAATCATTCCTTGCAAACCTAATTCTCTACCATCATCAGGAGAGTATAAACGTGTAATTCCATAATCCATCAATTCTTTAATCTCTGACGGCAAAATTACACCTCCACCTCCACCTACAATGCGGATGTGACCTGCTCCTTTTTCTTGAAGCAAATCGTACATATATTTGAAATATTCGTTGTGCCCTCCTTGGTAAGATGTCATTGCAATTGCATTTGCATCTTCCTGAATCGCTGTATTTACAACATCTTCAACAGATTTATCGTGACCTAAATGGATTACCTCGCAACCCGTTGCCTGAATAATGCGACGCATAATATTAATCGATGCGTCGTGCCCATCAAACAAAGCCGCTGCTGTTACAATTCGCACTTTATTTTTGGGAGTGTATACTTCTTGTATTGGATGTACAAACTTTTCTTTCTTTTCTTCTTGAGTAATTTGTGACATTTATTTGTGATTTTGATTTTTATGACTCTTGCTAAGATAACATAAATTTCAATGTTTTTAGTGCTGATGAAATTATCATATTCAGTAAAATATTGAAGTTTTATTAATAAATCACCATAGTTTATATTGATTTATTTACAATATATTATTAACTTTAAAGAGAACTATTTAGAATTCTACTTATGAATCCTTATTCTCTAAAAAATCTATCAGACCCTTCAAGACAAGATGAACAAATGATTGTTTTTTGGAATAAAAAGTTCAAATTGTTTAACGAAGATAAGATTGATAAAAATTCACTATTTAATCATGATCATTTAAAGAAATTTATTATTATATCTTTTTTAAGTGAATCAAACAAAGAAAAATACAGTAGAAAATTTAAGTGTAAAATCACTTTCTGAAATACAAGTTATATCCAAATTTGAAATTCAAAATTATATCCAAAAAAACAAAAGTTATGAACCTATTATTGAATTATTAATCTGTTCTTGTTTTTCGTATGATACACGTTTTTTTGACACTATTCTTACACTTTGTTTCAATAAAATTGGAATCGAAAAATATTGTATAGATATAGTTTTGCCTTTTTTTAGTAAAATGTCTATCATTCTGGAAAAGTATACTATTCAAGAATCAGTTATTTCCTTTTCTAAAAATCTAATTAGGAAACTTCTTTTTTATTTGATTAAATCAATTCCATATTTAGATTAAAATTCTCGCAAATGGCTTTTCTTTTTATCTAAACAAGAAAATGAAGATTTAGAATTAATTTATACTTATCTTCTTTTAAAAATTAATAACGAAAAAGGAATTTATTTAGGCGAAAATCAAAGTTTAAATTCTATTTTAGAATGTATTGAGAATACTCAAATTACACATATTTTTATTTACATCTCTAAAAATTATGACTCTTTTTCTCTTGCAATTTATCTCGAATCAATCAAGAAAAATCTTCCAAATATTACCATTTTTGCGGCAACATATGCTGTTCTAAAAGATAAAATAACTGAAAAAGTTCCGTATATAAACGTAAACAATCCAACAGCTATTAATTCTTATTTACAAAAAATTATGACGATGTAAATTATTTGTTTTTGATTTCCCAATTTATAGGTTGTAAGTTCTTACTTTTCAAAAAGTCATTTGTTTTCGAAAAAGGTTTACTCCCCCAAAAACCTCTGTAAGCTCCTAATGGAGAAGGATGAGCAGATTCTATAACAAAGTGTTTATTTCGGTCAATTTTTGCTCCCTTTTTTTGAGCGTAAGTTCCCCAAAGTATAAAAACAAGGTTTTCTTTTTGATCAGAAAGCTTCTGTATTACAGCATCTGTAAATATTTCCCAGCCTTTTTTCTGGTGCGAACCTGCCTTAGAAGCTTCAACCGTCAAAGTTGCATTTAATAATAATACACCTTGTTTAGCCCATGTTTCCAAATTTCCAGAAGTAGAAATTCTTATTCCTAAATCATCATTCAACTCTTTATAAATATTTTGCAAACTTGGAGGTAATTTAATTCCATCGACAACCGAAAAAGACAAACCATTTGCTTGTCCAATCCCATGATAAGGATCTTGACCAATCAAAACCACTTTAACATCATCAAAAGGCGTATAATCTAATGCAGAAAATATTTTGGATGCGGGAGGATATATTGTTTTTGTTTTATACTCATTTCGTACAAAATCTGTCAATATTTTAAAGTAATCCTTTTCAAATTCATTCTTTAAAACTTCTTTCCAAGAAGCATCTAATTTCACATCCATTTTTATATATTTATACAGAAACAAAATTAACCAATTTTTAACCTCTATGAAAAAGTTTCTTTACCTAATTCCCTTTTTTATACTGAATTCTTGTATTGATATTGTTAATGATGATCGTTATGATTTGGGTCGAAAAATTGAAAATAATATAAATGTTTTGAATACAGATTTGACATATAATTCTGACACAACATATGTAATAAATACGGAGGTGAAGAATAAAAACAAGGATTTTGCCTTAACAGTTAAATTAACTTTTGAATTTAAAAATCCAAATCCTACAATCAATTCTGAAACTTTAACAATTGATTTAAAACCAAATGAAACGAAAAAATCAGTTTTCAGAAGTAGCAGAACAAATACAAATCCAGATCAAATGACGTATATCAATAAGGTCAAAATTAATGTCATCCATTTTGATCAATCATAAAAAAATCACAGATTTCAAAGTATTTCATGATTTTGAATTTGTCGAAATTTTATCCGTAATTTTGCGTTAATGCAAATATCAGAACAAACTTTAAAAGATTTAGAATTTAATGCGGTTCAAAAAGAAATCGCAGAATTTGCTTATACAGAAAAGGTTGAAGCGTTTATTTTTAACTTAAAACCTTACCAAGATCACCAACTTTTGGTACAAGATCTACAAACGACAAACGAATATTTAACAAGTTTCGAGACGGGAAATCGTTTTCCGTTTTCAGAATATTATATTTTAGATGAAAATCTAAGCCGATTAGAAATCGAAAACTATTATTTGCCTGCAGAAGAATTCTTCAAAATCAAGGCGAATACGCTTCAAGTGAAAGAAATCTTGAAATATTTGACAGCTTTCAACGAATATGCACCTGTTTTGTTTGAGAAGGCGTCAACGATTACTTACGAAAAAAATATCGTAAAATTAATCGATCAAGTATTCAATAAATTTGGAGAAATCAAAGACGATGCAAGTCCAGAACTGAAAATTGTACGCGATCGTTTGCGTCATTTGAATGGACGAATTACCGAATTGTTCAATAAATCGATGTCTTATCATTCCGATTATTTGGATGACATTCGCGAATCCGTTGTTGGAAATCGTCGTGTTTTGGCTGTTAAATCGGCTTTGAGAAAACGTGTGAAAGGGCAATTTTTAGGGACTTCAAAAACTGGTTCGATTACTTTTATTGAGCCAGAAAGTGTACAAAATCCTCGTCGCGAATGGGAAGAATTAAAAGAAGAAGAAAAATATTTGGTGATTCAGATTTTGTTAGATTTAACTGCTCAAATTGCAGAATACAAACCAAATCTTGAAGAATATCAAACGTTTTTAGAGTACATCGATTTTACACAAGCGAAAGCAAATTATGCTTTTTTGATTAATGGAATTTTACCTCAACTTTCTGAGAATCGAATTATCAAATTAGTCGATGCTTATCATCCTGTTTTATTTTTAAACAATAAAAGAAAAGCTCAAAAAACGATTCCGCAGAGTTTAGAAATTAACGAAGATTGTCGAATTATCATTATTTCTGGTCCAAATGCTGGAGGAAAATCAATTACGTTAAAAACAATTGGTTTACTTCAAATTATGATTCAGAGTGGTGTTTTAGTTCCTGTAAAAGATCAAAGTCAATTTGGATTTTTTAATCAAATTTTCACAGATATTGGAGATAATCAATCCATTGAAAATCATTTATCAACATACAGTTATCGTCTAAAACAAATGTCCTATTTCTTGAAGAATGCAGACGATAAAACATTATTGTTAGTTGATGAATTTGGGACAGGTTCTGATCCAGAATTGGGTGGAGCTTTGGCCGAAGTTTTCTTTGAAGAATTTTATGAACGTAATTCTTTCGGTGTGTTTACTACGCATTATACAAATATCAAATTGAGCGCAGAAAGTTTGCCAGAAGCGATAAATGCTTGTATGTTGTTTGATAAAAAAACATTGGAACCACTTTATCGTTTGGAAATTGGACAAGCCGGAAGTTCATTTACATTTGAGGTTGCTGAGAAAAATAAAATTCCGTTTCGTTTGATTAATCGTGCGAAGAAAAAAGTTGAACGTGAAAAAGTGAGTTTGGATAAAACTATTTTAAAACTTCAACAAGAAAAATTTGAAATTCAGAAAACAAAAGATCATGTTGAAGAGTTGCGCGAAACAAATCTTGAGCACAACGAAAAATTAGAGCAAACGAATGAAAAAATTCAGCAAAAACTATATGATTTTCAGCAATTATATGATCGCGAGCAAAAACGTTTGAAGCTTGGAGAACGTATTTCGGACATGGCAGATTCTTATCTAAAAACTAAGAATAAAAAACAAATGATTTCGAATTTCTTAAAATTAATTGAAATGGAAAATTCGAAAAAGACGAAAGAAGTTCAGCAATTAAAGAAAATTGAAAAAATTGTAGAGAAAGAAGTTAAACGCGAATTAAAAGAAAATTCAGAAACAATTTCTCAACAAAAAGAAGTAATCGAAAAGAAAGAAAAAGCAGCTACTCAGAAAAAAATTGATGCGTTGAAAGTTGGTGATCGTGTCAAAATTCATGGTTCGTCTAGTGTTGGAACAATTGATAAGATAAAAAAAGAAATTGTTTTTGTAAATTACGGTTTATTTACAACTCAAATCAATGTTAATGAGGTATATAAAATTTAGTTTTTTCGTTTAATTAAAAAGTTTTCAATCTTGTTTGTGGCAAGATGATGACATTAAACACTATTCTTGTTCTTTTATAATAGATGTAACAAATTGAAATAACACATTGAGTGATTGTAAATATATAGTTACTATCAACAATCGAGGAATGATGAATGAAAAAGGTATTTTTTAATTTAAATTTAAGAATTCTTCAAAAATTTACACAAAAAATTCAGCTATATAAACTGTTCAATCTGGTGTTAATAATATTCCGGTTGAAATTAGCAACTGTAATTATGAAGATGAAATAATCGAAGTTTGTTTTATGCAATACAAATAACACACGATATATAAATTATTTATAAAAGATTAATTACCCAAACTTTATTTCTAAATATTACTAATTGTGCATTCGCACAAACGAATAATAACTGGGGTTGGTTAATTGGAAATTGGGGAAGAATTGGTATTGGAAAACCTGGCGAAGGAAAAGGAACTTTTTCTTTTGAATATCAATAGATCAAAATGTAATTTTTAGAAAAAGTCGTTCCGGGTATCCTTCGCGAGATTCTAAAAAAATGACAGTATATGATGATTTATTGGTTGTTTATTTAGATGAAAATAAAAATTTATCGAAAGCTATTTATTTTGATAACGAAGGTCATGTTATCAATTATTCGATTACTTATCCCGAAAAAACGATTACATTTCTGAGTGAAACAAAACCCAATCAACCCATATTTAGATTGATTTACTCGCTACTCGAAAATAATGAAGTTAACACAGCTTTTGAAATTTCAATGGATGGAAAAAATTTTAATACCTATATCGAAAGAAAAATTAATAAAATATAAAACGAAAAAGGTTAGTGAATTCACTAACCTTTTTCGTTTTAATATCTTAATCTTTCTCTATGCCTTGTGAACTTATTGTAATCTTCCCCTTG
>NZ_DLOC01000086.1:0-10410 GCF_002478465.1 Empedobacter sp. UBA7494 | reverse complement strand
CTTTTGATACTGATCCTATAAAACTATTAAAATCTAATGTAGAATGATCGTCGGCATCATCTGATATTGTTCTTATGATGATAAAAGGAATATCAAATTCGTAACAAACTTGTGCTACTGCAGCGCCTTCCATTTCGACACAAAGTATTTCGGGTAAGTTTTGTTGTAATTTTTCTTTCTGAGAATTTGTCGAGAAAAATAAATCCCCAGATCCAATTAAACCAACATGTAGTTGAGGCTGATGAATATTAAATTTATCCAAATCTTTTTCAGAAATCACATTATGCAAATGTTGCTCTTCTAAAATTTCTAAAATAGCTGTTGTCGCAACTTCTAATTGAGAAGAATCAGCCTCAAAATAAGCTTTTCCTAACATTGGGATTTCGTAAGCAGGAAAAAGAGGTTGAGCATTCATATCATGTTGAATCAAACTTTGTCCTAGAACAATATCTCCAATTTTTACATCAGCATGAATTCCACCTGCAACACCTGTAAAAATCAATTCAGAAACGTTAAATTCAAGGATTAAGGTTGTAACCGTAGCAGAGGCAGCAACTTTACCAACACGAGAATAAACGACCACAACTTTTTGATTGTTTAATTTTCCAGTAAAATAACTTCTTCGACCAATTTTATGTTCTTGCTTGTTTGTTAATAAATTGACTACACCGTTTATTTCTTGCGGTATAGCACCCATTATTCCTATTATTCTTTCGCTCATCTTTCCAATTTGAAAGCGAAGTTACCAATTTATTTTCTGTATTTGTAAACCGAACAATAAATCTCATAAATTAAGATAAATGGCAAACAAATGATAATCAAACATGTATTTAGAAGATTTTTTATCATCTTACAAAAGTAGAGTTTTTTCAGAATATGTTAAAAATCAATTGTGAATTAGTCTTGGCTTGTTGTATTTTTGTAGCATAAAAGTTTGAAATGAAAAAATTATCTATAGCGATTATATGCTGTGCATCAGTAATGCTGATGAATTGTACGAATAAAACAGAAGAAAAACCAGTTGAACAACCTGCTAAATCTGCTGTTACAGTGGAAGAACCAACGGAAATTGTAGAGGGTGTAATTAGAAAATCTGGAGTTGAGTGGACGGCTTATAAAACAACAGAAAAAGTGGCTGTTTCAGGACGTTTTGATGTTGTTTTGGTGAAAGACGCAAAAGAAGATGGAAAAACGCCTCAAGAAGTTTTAGAAGGTGCAAATATTATAGCGACAGTTGCTACATTAAATTCTGATCAAATTGATCGTGATCAAAAATTGAAAGATATTTTGTTTGGAAATATGATTAATACAAGCGAAATCAAAGGTCAATTACATTTCAGAGATGGTAAAACTTTCTTGAATTTAACGTTGAATAACGCTTCTAAAGAATATGAAGTAAAATCGACGTTTGAGAACAATGTTTTTTCAATTGAAACAGATGTTGATTTGATGGATTTTAACACAGGAAAAGCGATGGAAGCTCTTAATCAGGCTTGTTTAGAATTACACAAAGGTGCGGATGGTGTTTCTAAAACATGGAGCGAAGTACACATCAAAGGTCAAGTAGAATTTAGCGATAGTTTCGGTAAATAATTCAAAAAATAAATAATTAATTTTAAGGCTACAATTTTTTGTAGTCTTAATTTTTATAAACAATCAGTAAAAAATGAATTGGGTAATTTTACTAATCGCAGGGTTGTGCGAAGTCGGTTTCGCATCATGTCTTGGAAAAGCAAAAGAGGCAACTGGAAATGACACCTATTTATGGTATGGCGGTTTTTTATTTTTCTTAACGGTGAGCATGGTTTTGTTGGTAAAAGCAACGCAAACATTACCAATCGGAACGGCTTATGCAGTTTGGACGGGAATTGGAGCGGTCGGAACAGTTTTAGTAGGAATTTTTATTTTTAAAGAACCAGTAAGTTTTTGGCGTGTTTTCTTTTTAACTACTTTAATTTGCTCAATTATTGGATTAAAATTTGTTTCAAATTAACTAAAACTATTGTGTTGATTTATGGAGAATTTTAATGTTTTTGATCAAGAGGAATTTATTCAGCAAACTGTCGAAAATAAACGTTTGAAAAAAGATTTGATTCAGACGATTTTTATTCAGCATGGTTATTTAATTATTTCTCAAAATGATCAAGAAATTAAACTTAAACAACACGATGTTTTCTTCCCAGAACCTAATAAATCTTACCAAATAATTTCTAAATCATCTGATTTAGAATTGTTGAGTTTAGTTTTAACCAAAAAGATTTTAGATACATCGATTATCGATTTGAGTGGTTATGAATACAACCAATTTTTTAGAGAAAGTAGAATCAATAATTATCATTTCAATGAAATAGAATTTTCTGCTTTAATAGAACTTTTATTGCAATTGAAGTTGCGTTTGCAAGAGAAATCGACCAAATTCGTACGCTATTTACAATTCAATTTATTTTATGCGATTGTTTACACAACGTTTAGTGAACTTTCGAAACAACAAACAATTATTGTAAGAAAAGGAACGCGAAAAGATGATATTGTAAAACGTTTTTTGAATGACTTAAATAAGAGCTATACAGAAAACAGAGATGCAAAATATTATGCAGATAAATTGAATATTACAGTACGATATTTAACTGAATGTTGCAAATCAATAACAGGTAGAACGACAAAAGAATTAATCAGTTCTGTTGTGATTCGTGAATCGAAAGTATTGTTGAGTGAAACAACTAAAACAATCTCTGAAATTTCGAATGAGTTAAACTTTTCTGACCAATATTCATTCGGAAATTTTTTCAAAAAACATCTAAAAATTAGTCCAACTCAATTTAGAAAAAGTTTACAATAACTTCCGTTTTGGACATCTTTAGGCTACTTTTCAAACTTTTTTTAATCTCGATTTTTATCATCTTTGTTACTATCAAAAGGGTCACTATAATTTTATAGTAAAAACAGAGGTGTTTTTTGATGGCGAAAGCTAACAAAAGTGAGTAGAGTATTACTAAAAGTTTATATCACCTCTGTTTTTTCTAAAAATAATGTTTTTAAAATTAATAGTTCCGAAAAAGTTTAAAATAGTTCTAAGTTTACTGATATTTGAAAAGAAGTAATCCAAAAACCTAAAATGATTATTTTGACCATTTGATAAAAAAACAAAAAGAGAACCTAAAAAATTAAGTTCTCTTTTTCTATATTTTATAGATATTTAAGTGGAAATCACCTTTTATTGAAAGGTGATTTTTTTATGCTTTAAATAATTCATTCAAGTTTACTCCACCGAAGTTTCCTGAACTCATCATCAAAAATACTTTATCTTTTTTATCTAAACTTTCGATATAATCTTGCAATTGTTCACCATTTGTAAACACCAAAATAGAATCATCTCCAAAGGCTTTTTTGATATCTTCTGGAGAAATCATTTCCATACGTTTTATTTCTAATGCTTCTGGACTATACATCACAATTTTGATGTCAGCTTTGTCTAAAGCACCTTTGTATTGAACTAAAAACTCAGGATTTAAAGACGAATAGGTATGAATTTCTAAACATCCCACAACTGTTTTATCTGTATATTGTTCTTTTACTGCATTCGTAACTGAAGTTACTTTACTTGGCGCATGCGCAAAATCTTTATACGCAACAAAATCAGAAGTACGATTAATTAATTCCAAACGTTTAGAAGCTCCTTTGAATGATTGAATTGCTTCGTTGAAATCATCATCCATTACACCTAATTGTTTACAAATTGCACGAGCACCTTCTAAATTCATCAAGTTATGATTACCAAAGACTTCTAACGGAATTGGTCCATCTTCTGTTTCGATAAAAGTGATTCCATTTTCGATAAAATGTTCTGGTAAATGATAAGGAAATTTCTTGATTGCTTTCTCCGTTTCTTCTACCACTTTAACAACTTCTTCGTCTGTTTCGTTGTAAATTAAAGCACCTCCATTCACGATAGATTCTACGAATTTTGAGAATTGAGAAGTGTAATCTGCAAACGTTGGAAAAACATTGATATGATCCCAAGCAATACCTGAAATCAACGCAATATTTGGTTGATACAACAAGAATTTTGAACGACGATCTAAGGCAGATGATAAATATTCATCACCTTCCATAATCATAAATTCGTTGTCTTCTGTCAATTTTACCATTACATCAAAACCATCCAATTGCGCACCAACCATATAATCAACATCGACATTATGATAATGCAAAACATGAAGAATCATTGATGTAATCGTCGTTTTTCCATGAGAACCACCAATTACAACACGCGTTTTATCTTTTGATTGTTCGTACAAATATTCTGGATATGAATAGATTTTTAAACCTAATTCTTGCGCACGTAACATTTCAGGATTATCAGCGTGAGCGTGCATTCCCAAAATCACTGCATCTAAATCTGCTGTTATTTTTTCTGGAAACCAACCCATTTCTTCTGGTAGAATACCACGTTGATCCAAACGTGTTTTCGAAGGTTCGAAAATTGCGTCGTCAGAACCTGTTACTTGATATCCTTTTTCGTGCAAAGCAATCGCCAAATTGTGCATAGCACTACCGCCAATTGCAATAAAATGAACTTTTTTCATTTTGTATGTTGTATTCTTTTAGTCTTTTTTATTTTATTCGTCGTAGCCCATTTCTTCGAAATCATCAAACTCTTCGTCGTCTTCATTCAAATAATCATCCAATGATTTTTCACTATTTTCAGCAAGAATTTCGTCCATTGGTCGAACTTTGTTAAACTCTGGTGCTTGCTCAATTGCATTCATAATTTTTTTCATGATTGCATCACTCGAATCATTTTCATAATCGATTTCCAAAGGCTCTTTAAAGGTCATTGTCGCATTAATTCCACGTTTTTTAATGCGCAAACCTTTTTTATCAAAAGCTCTACGAAAACCATCAATCACAACTGGAATTACAATTGGTTTATTTTTCTTGATTAAATGTGCAGTTCCACGACGACCAGGTGCAAACGCAGTTGTAGTTCCTTGCGGAAATGTTACTACCCAACCACTTTGCAACGCAATATCGATATTGTTAATTTCGCTTAAATCTACTTTTCTATTTACATTTTCTCCTTTTGCACGCCACGTTCTTTTTACGGTAACCGCTCCTGTGTAGGCGAATAATTTCGTTAAAAGATTATCTTTCATTGTTTCTTCAGCGGCAACGTAATAAAAGTCAATCTTAGGATTAAGTAAATAAATTGGATTTTTGATGGTGTCAATAAAACCATTTTTTACACTACAAAATACATGATACATCGCGAAAACATCAGCAAAATAAGTTTGATGATTCGAAACGAATAATACATTTTGAGCTGGCAAATGAACCAAGTTTTTTGTTCCGCTAACTTTTAGTTTATTAAAACCATTGTAACGGTTATAGGTAAATGATCCTAATAAGAAAATTAACGTCCTTTTTAGGAAATATAGATGTCCAAATGAATCGCGAAATGCGTTCTTTTTCTTTGCTTTTTGAGACACGAGTTCTTAATTGTTTAAGTTACAAATTTAATACGATTTTTAGATAATCTTTAAATTCTTCTAAAATCATTGCCGTTGCACCCCAAAGAAATTCATCGTCACCAATGTTATAACCAGGAATTTCGACAACTTGACCAGAAAATTCTCTCTCAAAAACTTCGTAATCAGCATTCAAAAAAGCTTCCAAATTTAATGGAACAACGTATTGTACTTCACGCTCATCTGGGTTGAAATGTGGCTCTCCATGATAAATTCCGATATAAGGATAAACCAAGAAATTGCTTGGCGGAATATACATTTCGCTCAATTGTCTTACAATCTCAATATTTTCGTACTCTACACCAAGTTCTTCCACAGTTTCGCGAATAGCAGTTTCGTCAAAACTAATATCTTGTTCTTCAAATTGTCCACCTGGCAAAGAAAACTGATGCGAATGCGCTCCTTCGTAAGAAACACGCATGGTTACTGGGAATTCAACTTCTCCATCTTCGTTTTGATACAATAAAATCATCACAGACGCACTTCTAGGATTGGTACGTTTTACATATTCTAAATCAAATTTTTGACGATATGGAGGTGAAAGCTTTTGGTGTGATTCCCAACTTGGCAATTCTTCAACACTTTCAGCTAATAAATATTTTAATTCTTCTAAATCTAAATACAAAATGGATTGATTTTTAGGGTAATAAAAAAGAGTGAAATTTTTCCTCACTCTTTTTCAAAGATAATTATTTTCGTCGAAGAAAATTCAACCTTTTCGGTAAGGTTTATTAATTATTTAACTTTTAAGATTTAGCTTAAATATTTTCCATCGTTTGAATGAAAAACAGAATATTTTGAAATTTAACATTATAAGTTTTAACTTCGTTAGGTCTAAAAATTATAAAAATGTTTAAAAAAAAACTTTTTTACGGAATGATGGTTGGATCGTCAATCCTAGCCACTTCTTGTAGCGAAAAGTCAACAAATAGTATGTGGAACGATAAAAATCCTTTTTTTGAAGTGAGCACTTTGCCTTATCATACTGCTGATTTTTCGAAAATTAAAAACGAAGATTTCAAACCTGCTTTGTTGCAAGGAATGGCTGAACAATTAGTCGAAATCAATAAAATTGCGAATAATTCTGAAGCACCAACTTTTGAAAATACATTAGTTGAGATGGAGAAATCTGGTCAATTATTAACACGAGTTAATCATGTTTTTGGATTATTGACAGGAGCAAATACAAACGAAACGTTGCAAGCAGTAGAGGAGGAGATGTCGCCTAAATTTGCTGCTCATAGCGATGCAATTTATTTGAATGATAAATTATTTCAACGCGTTAAAAAGTTACATGATAGTAAACAAACGTTGAATTTAGATAAAGAATCTTCTCGTTTGTTAGATGTTTATTATCAACGTTTCGAATTGGCTGGAGCTAATTTATCATCAACTCAAAAAGATGAATTGAAAAAATTGAATGGTGAAATCGCTTCATTGGAAACTAAATTCTCTAATCAATTATTAAAAGGAACAAAATCTGGTGGTGTAACTTTTACGAAAGAAGAATTAGCAGGTTTGAGTGATGCTGATTTAGAGGCTTTCAAACAAGCTGATGGTACATATTTAATCAGTTTATTGAATACAACGCAACAACCAGAATTACAAAATATGACCAATGCAGCTTCAAGAAAAAAATTATTTGATGCAGCTTGGATTAGAACAGAGAAAAAAGATGAAAATGATACACGTTCTACAATTTTAACTTTGGTTAAAAAACGTGCGGAGAAAGCTAAATTATTAGGTTTTGCAAATTATGCAGAATGGAATTTGCAAGATCAAATGGCACAAAATCCAACAGCAGCGAAAGGAATTTTGAATCAAATGATTCCAGCAGCAACTGCAATGGCGCAAAAAGATGCGAAAGAATTTGAAGTGTTAGCGAAGAAAGAAAATCCAGCAAATACATTAACATCTGCGGATTGGAACTATTATGCAGAGAAAGTTCGTAAAGAGAAATATGATATCGACGAAAATGAAATGAAACCTTATTTCGTTTTAGATTCAGTTGTAGAGAATGGAATTTTCTTTATGGCGAAAGAATTATACGGAATTTCATTCAAAAAACGTACAGATATACCAACTTGGCACGAAGATGTAAAAGTGTACGAATTGTTTAACGAAGATGGTTCGCAATTGGGATTATTTTATACAGATTATTTCAAAAGAGATTCTAAACAAGGGGGAGCTTGGATGAGTAATATTGTGGAGCAATCTCATTTATTTGGCACAAAACCTGTTATTTATAATGTCGGAAATTACACAAAACCTGCAAATGGTCAACCTGCTTTGATTTCGTATGATGATGTAGTGACAACTTTCCACGAATTTGGACATGCATTGCACGGTTTCTTTGCAAATCAAAAATATCCAACTTTATCTGGAACAAATGTTTCAAGAGATTTTGTAGAGTTTCCATCTCAATTTCACGAGCATTATGTAACGGAACCATCTATCCTAAAAAATTATGCAAAGCATTATCAAACAGGAGCTGCGATTCCTGATGCGTTGGTAAAAAAAATGAAAAAAGCATCTAACTTTAACAAAGGTTATACGTTAACAGAATTACTTTCTGCTGCAGCTTTAGATTTGTCTTGGCATACAGTTTCTGTCGATAAAACAATTACAAGTGTAGACGATTTTGAGAAACAAGCCTTAATTGATAATAAAACAAATTTACCACAAGTTCCGCCTCGTTACCGCTCTTCTTACTTTAGCCATATTTTTGGTGGAGGATATGCAGCGGGATATTTTGCGTATATCTGGGCAGAAATGTTAGATCATGATGCCTACGAATGGACAATAGAAAATGGAGGAATGTCACGTGAAAATGGTCAAATTTTGAGAGATAAAGTATTTTCTCAAGGGAATTCGGATGATTTGAATCTGATTTACAAAAATTTTAGAGGTAAAAAACCTTCAATTGAACCAATGTTGAAATACCACGGATTGAAATAATCATTCTAAAATATTAACAACTTAAAAATCCAAGAGATAGTTCTTGGATTTTTTTCGTTTTATGAATAAATTTGCAACTATTAAAATAAGTATAAATGGGAAGAGCATTTGAATTTAGAAAAGGACGTAAATTAAAACGTTGGGCGGCAATGTCTAAAGCGTTTACTAAAATTGGGAAGGATATCGTAATGGCAGTAAAAGCAGGAGGACCTGATCCGCATTCAAATTCTCATCTTCGCGCGGTAATTCAGAATGCGAAGGCAGTAAATATGCCTAAAGATAATATCGAACGCGCAATCAAAAAAGCATCTGATAAAAATACAGAAAACTATAAGGAAGTTATTTTTGAAGGTTATGGACCTCACGGAATTGCTGTTTTAGTTGAAACTTCTACAAATAACAACAATCGTACAGTAGCTAACGTTCGTTCTTATTTCAGTAAATGTAATGGACAATTAGGAACGCAAGGTTCTGTTGAATTTATGTTTGATCATATCTGTAATTTCAAGATTCAAAAACCTGAAAATCTAGATTTAGAGGAATTAGAATTTGAAATGATTGACTTTGGAGTAGAGGAGATTTTTGAAGATGAAGATGGAATTGTATTAATTGCCCCTTTCGAGAATTACGGAACAATCTTCAAATCTTTGGAAGAAGGTGGATATGAAATTATTTCATCAGAATTTGAAAGAATTCCACAAACAACAAAAGAATTAACAGAAGAACAAAAAGCTGACATCGAAAAATTGTTAGAGAAATTTGACGAAGATGAGGACGTAAATAACGTTTATCATACGATGAAAGAAGACGAAGAAGAGGAAGATTAATCTTTTTTGAAAAGAATAATATGAAAACCGTTTAATTTATTTTAAACGGTTTTTTTTATCTTTAACTATAATTGAATTTTTGAGAATGATAAAAATTTTTACTTTACTTGGTTTGATTTTGCAATTTCTTGCATTTTGGATGGCTGCGCCAGAAATTCTTGGAGCTGATTGTTTAAGTAAAACCGAAGAAATGATTCGGAAAGCAATTAATCAGTTGCCACAATTAATATTAGGTGCATTAGGAATGGCGATGGGAGTGATGTTTTATCATTCGATGAGTTCTTTTTTTGTATTTATCGTTGTTATAATGATTATAATTTTATTATTGATTTTCTATAAAAAAGTAGAAAAGCTTTTGGACGAAAAAAACTCGAAACCATTGGTTAATAAATTAATCTTGAATGAAACTTTTCGCTTTACTTTATTGAAGTTTGCCGCTTTGTTTTTTACACTTGGTTTTCTTATTCAGATAGCTTTGGTAGTTATTGTATAATTTTTTTAAAAAATATTTATTTGATACTGAACAAACTATGTTTTTTATTAAAAAAACTTTAAATTAAGGTTTGCAAATTCGAAAAAGCGTTCTATATTTGCACTCGCAATACCGCAATACACTGCGTTATTGGAGAGTTGGCAGAGTGGTCGAATGCGGCAGTCTTGAAAACTGTTGAGGGTCACACCTCCGGGGGTTCGAATCCCTCACTCTCCGCTAAGAAAACCCAATAGAGTAATCTGTTGGGTTTTTTGTTTTTCTGAAGTTGTTGAAAATTTCATTTTCATAAAACTGAAAGGAAAACAAAAAATAATAGATGCGAAGTATCTAGAGTTTTCTTAGAATTACTTTCATTTCTAGGGAATATGAAATAATCCCTCACTCTCCGCTGAAAGAGATTCTATTACTTAGGATCTCTTTTTTTGTGTATATATTAATAAGTTTTTCTCCTTTATTTTCAACTAGTTAACAGAAAATAAATCCATCATTGTAGGTGTTCGATAAACACCATTTTCATAGTATAAATTGCTGTCGAACACCATGTTCACAAACTCTCGTTTTTGTAAAATGTCTGCTCGATTATAAATAAACTTCATGTCAGTCA
>NZ_DLOC01000015.1:0-36532 GCF_002478465.1 Empedobacter sp. UBA7494 | reverse complement strand
CGAGCCCCAGCCAGGTCACAAGAAGCCAAACAGAAATGTTTGGCTTTTTTTATGCAAAATAATTGAGGTAAACATGATAAATGTTGCGGTAAATATATATCGTATTGTTTCCGATTAACTTCTATTCTCAGTTACTTTGTTCAACCGATTTTAGTGATTATGAAGAAGAAAAAAACAGTTCTCTCAAAATTAATGAAAGTAGTCAAAATTACTGGATTTTCTTTGGGTGGAATTGCATTAGTTTTATATGTTTCGCCTTATTTTTTTTAAGGAGCAAATTAATGAAGGAATAAAAGTGTTGCCGAAAATTATGTAAAAACGGAAATTGAATTTAAGGATTTGGATATTTCGTTTTTCAATCATTTTCCTAAGTTAACAGTTACTTTAACGGATTCTTCCATCAAAGGTTCTAAGCCGTATCAAACCGAAAATTTAATCTCTGCGAAAGAAATTGCACTTGGTGTAGATGTCAAAACGTTGTTTGATGATAAAATAATTTTTAATGAATTATTTATTACAGATGCAACGATTAATCTGAAAATAGATAGTTTAGGTCGTAATAATTTTGATATTGTGAAGCCTTCTGATGAGGTTGAAAAAGAAGAAGAATCGAGTGTAGGATTAGCGTTGAATAATTTTAAAATTGCTAATTCTAACTTTTTATACGATGATCAATCATCTAAAACCTATTTAAAATTAGATCAATTTGATTACGATGGACTGATAGATTTTACAGAAAATCAGTTAACATTAAATGCAAAAACGGATATCAAAAATGTCAATTTTAGTTTTGATGAGCAGAAATATGTTAAGAATTTACCTTTAAAAGGAAAAATAAATTCTAAAATTGATTTAAATAATTTATCTTTTTATTTTACTGAAAATAATCTCGAATTAGGTCAATTTCCTTTTTCGTTGAAAGGTTCTTTGTTGATGCCAAATGAAAGTAAAGTTTTTGATTTGACAATTTCATCAGAGAAAAATGATGATTCAATTTATGGAACTTGGATTTCTAAGCGCAAAGATTTACCTGTGCTTTCTCGAAAGTTTAGTTTGAAGAAAACAGAGTTTATTTATAATCCGAAGAACATTTTAGTTCAGCCAAAATATGGTGTAGATGAAGAGTATGCGGATGAATACGATAATGTAGATTGGGTGAATTCTAAAAAGAAAAAATATGACGAATCAGATGGAGAAGAGTATTTTGTAGATGTCCAACGTGCTGCTTCGGATGAAATTTATAAAATAAATGGATCAACGCAAAAGTTGACGGAAAAACAACTGAAAAATCTACATAAGTTAGATTTAGAAATTATTCGCAATACAATTTATGCGCGTCATGGCTATTCGTTTGCGAATCGTGGTGCACGTCAATTTTTTGATTATGTAGATTGGTATGTGCCTTTGTATACAAATGTTGAGGATAAATTGTCGCCAATCGAAAAAGATAATATTGCGTTATTAAAGCGTTTTGAGAAATATGCAACCGATAATTATCAGCAATATGGACGTTAAAATTTAGAATTTTGATTAAGATAGAATGAGTTAAAACTCAATCCGAGAATAGGATAGCAGGATTATCATTTTGCTTTATAGGTTAAATTGAAGAATACAATTGTTTTTACTCGATAAAACCTTTGTTCTGAAAGAACTTTGCAGAGCAAACCAAGAAAATTTTGTTTGTTGTGTTTATCAATTTAGGCTCGTTAGCTTAGCTGGTAGAGCACGAAACTCTTAATTTCGGGGTCCTGAGTTCGAGCCTCAGACGAGTCACGAAAAAACTGTTACACAAAAGTGTAGCAGTTTTTTTTGTTTTTTATAATTATGATTAAGAATTATAGGGGAAATCGTTAAAATTTTTCAATGAAAAAATAGTTTTCATTAATCAATCTGCAAATAAATCAACGTTTTAGTAAAAAGTATTCAGTAATATTAAATTTTTCTAAATTAATTATTGCTAAAATTAAATAAAATAAAAAGTATAGTAATAAAAAATAAATTTGTCGTAAATTTGCACCCATAATTTTCAAGGATGCAAAACATTAGAAATATTGCGATTATCGCACACGTTGACCACGGTAAAACTACATTGGTTGACAAAATTCTTCACAGCGGAAACGTTTTTAGAGAAAACCAAGAGTCTGGTGAATTAATCATGGATAACAATGATATCGAGCGTGAGAGAGGGATTACGATCTTTTCTAAAAATGCTTCGGTAGATTACAAAGGTATAAAAATCAATGTGATTGACACTCCTGGTCACGCGGATTTCGGTGGAGAAGTTGAGCGTGTATTGAAAATGGCTGATGGGGTTATCTTATTAGTTGATGCTTTCGAAGGACCAATGCCACAAACGCGTTTTGTTTTGAGTAAAGCATTAGAATTAGGATTAAAACCATTAGTTGTAATTAACAAAGTTGACAAAGAAAACTGTCGTCCTGATGAGGTATATGACAAAGTTTTCGAATTATTCTTCAACTTAGATGCAACAGAAGAGCAATTGGAATTCCCAGCATTCTATGGTTCATCTAAACAAGGATGGTTCAATACAGAAAATGTACGTGTAGACGATATTTCTCCATTAATGGATGGTATTCTTGAACATGTTCCTGCTCCAGAAGCTTACGAAGGTTCTTTACAAATGCAAATTACATCTTTAGATTATTCTAAATTCTTAGGACGTATTGCAGTTGGTAAAGTAAGCCGTGGTGTTATTAAAGAAGGGGATTGGGTTGCTTTAACAAAACCTGATGGAACGTTCAAAAAACATAAAATCAAAGAATTATATACATTTGCTGGTTTAGGTAAAGTAAAAGCTACTGAGGTAAAAGCGGGTGATATTTGTGCTGTTGTTGGTATCGATGGTTTCCAAATTGGAGATACAATTGCAGATCCAGAAAATCCAGAAGCATTACCGGTTATGCATATCGACGAGCCTACAATGAATATGTCTTTCGGAATTAACAACTCTCCATTCTTTGGTAAAGATGGTAAATTTGTTACTTCTCGTCACTTAGTAGAGCGTTTAGAAGATGAGTTAGAGCGTAACTTAGCTTTACGTGTAGAACCAACAGAAGATTCTAATACACAATTAGTTTACGGACGTGGTATCATGCACTTATCTGTATTAATCGAAACGATGCGTCGCGAAGGTTATGAGTTGACAGTTGGTCAGCCACAAGTAATCTTAAAAGAAATTGATGGTGTAAAATGTGAACCATATGAAACATTAGTAATTGATGTTCCAGATGATTATTCTTCTAAAGCAATCGACTTAGTAACTCAACGTAAGGGTGATTTATTAGTTATGGAGGCGAAAGAAGGAATGCAACACTTAGAATTCGAAATTCCATCTCGTGGATTAATCGGATTACGTTCTCAAATGTTAACTTCTACTGCTGGTGAAGCTGTAATGGCACACACTTTCTTAGAATATAAACCATTCAAAGGAGCAATCGCTGGTCGTTCTGCAGGTGTAATTATTTCGAAAGATCAAGGTACATCAACTCCTTATTCTATTGATAAATTACAAGATCGTGGAAAATTCTTTATCGAGCCAGGTGAAGAAGTTTACGAAGGAATGATTATCGGAGAGCATTCTCGTAACAATGATTTAGTAGTAAATGTTGTTGAAGCTAAAAAATTAAACAATATCCGTGCAGCTGGTAAAGATGATTCATCTTCTATCGCTCCAAAAACAGAAATGACTTTGGAAGAATGTATGGAATATATCCAAGCTGATGAATGTATCGAGGTAACTCCAAATTTCATCCGTTTACGTAAAATTCACTTAAAAGAAGTAGATCGTAAACGCTTCGAAAAATCAATGAGCTAATCATTTGAAATTATATATCACAAAAAAACCAGAAGTTAATCTTCTGGTTTTTTGTTTTAAATAGATTCGATTTTATTTTTAAGCGCTTCAATTGCGAAATTTAATTCATCTTTAGAAGCGTTATATTCTACTATTTCACCTTTAATTTTGAATCTTGAAACATTAAAACCTTCTTCAATATCATTGTACCAAATCAAATAATTTTCGTATACAGCAACTACCCAAAAATTATCCTCAATAACATCATCACATTTCCATATTTCAGGAGAAATTTTAATTTGATTCCAAAATAATAAAGTTTTGTCTTCCATATTTTGTTCAGAAAAATAAATTTCGAGCATCAAATCCTTTTTAGGGAAATTTATCCAATTATTCATTAATAAGTACTTTTTAATAAAATCCAATCTTCAAATTTTTGAGTTTGAGTTGAATTTGGTTCAGTCCATTCGATAATATACCAATAACTATCGGAAGGTAGCGCTTTTCCATTCAGTTTTCCATCCCATGTATAATTGTTTGCTTCCGAACCAGTAAATAATAATTTTCCTTTTCGATTATAAATGATAAATTTCGGATTGATTTTACTTTTTAATTGCGAATAATCCGACACATCATTTTTACCATCACCATTTGGAGAAATAAAATTGATTAGTTTAATCAGCGAAAATTCTTTCGAAATAGGCGAACAATTAGCTGCAGATTTCACAGAAATTGTATGAGTTCCTAAAGTTACGTTTGTGAAGATATTGGAAGATTGAAAAGTGCCGTTATCCAATGAATACAGATATGGAGGCGTAGATCCAGTGACTTTTATGGTCACCGTAGAACCTTGAATTTCGATAGATTGAATAGTTGGATCTTCGGCTTCAATAACTATTACTTCTTGTGTATAAAAACAACCATTCAATCCTAATTTCACATAATAAGTTCCAACAGGAACATTTGTAATTGATTGATTTTTGTCGCCATTATGTAACCATTCGTAAGTTTTAAATCCTGGACCTGCGTCTAAAGTCGTTGTTGTTCCTTTGCAAATTGTAAGATCTTTTAAGGTTGATGATTTTCCAGATTGTTTGAAAATAAAATGCAATGGAGCAACGTTTTCGCATAATCCATTTTGTTTAAATCTTACCCAAAATGTTTGATCTGAATTTATAATTTGTGTTGTGTTGATATTATTTTTTTTATTTTTAGCATCAATTTCATTTAAGTAATATGTCGGTGAGCCTTCAAGATTTGTAACCAAGTCATCAACATAATCGGATAAAACAATTTCTTCATCATTGCTTAAATTCTCATCACAAATTTCTATTGGAGGAATTACGTTTGCAACACTTAAATGATTTAATGTAAAAGTAATTTCTTTAATAACAGGCTTACAAGTTCCGATTTGGACACGAATCCAAACTTCTTTAGATGTCTGAATTTCATTTAATTCGAAATTGGTTATTCCAACAGAAATATTATCTTTAGCATCTTGTTCCGTTTCAAAATATTTTACTTGATGAGTAGAATAATAATCTTCTACAATTCGATCAGTATATTCGTCTAAATTTACTTGTGTTTTTCCATCTAAATCATCATCGCAAATAGAAAAACGATCTTGATATATTTGAGGTTCTTTTTGTACAGAAACATTAATATGACCTCTCAAAGAACAACCTGTATTTTGTGTGATTTCTACTTCGTAATAACCTGATTCATCTACCACTAATGTTGCATTTGTTTCACCACTAATTTCCACACCATCTTTGTACCATTTATAGGTTGTAGCATTTGTCGTTGTCGCATCTATTGTTTCAGATGTTCCAGGACATAATACAACATCAGAACCTAAACTTTTTGACCCTACAAAACTTCCAGCTTTCAAAAAAACGGCAGAATCATAACGACCTCTTGAATCTCCATGATCGGCAATTACTAATTTGATATGATATTTTGTATCAGCTTCTATTTGTGCGTTTGCTTTCAAAACTTTTGTTTGTCCATTGAAATTCGTTGGGCTATTTGTTGGATTAAAACCTCCAAAATATGATACATTTCGAGGACAATCTCTTGTGCCATTTATGGTTAATGAAGTAACAGGAATAGTTGTATTTGGAACTAATGCAATGTTTTGATAAGGTTCAGAATTATCTGCTTTTTTGATTAAGAAGGCAAAAGCATCAGAGTATTGGCAATTACTTGATTGATATTCTTCTGAAAGAAACATATATTCGAAACTAATTTGATCCGTTGTTAGATTTGATACAAAATCAAATTCAAGATAAGTTGCATTTAAAATGTTGTCATGAGGTAAATTAGATTTTATCAAAATGTCAATTAAATCTTGATCTCCTCCCCAATTACTTCCCCAAAAATCTTGCAAAGAAGAATTTGGACCTTCAGCATCTTCTGCTTTACCTGTAGATAAAATAATTCCTTCAGAAAGATCAAAATTACTAGTTCCTTTTGTAAAATAACCATAGCTGATTTCATCATAAGCTCTATTGTATCCAGAAATATTAATATTAGAAATAGTAATACAACCTGTGTTTGTACCAATAAATTTATCAATTAATTCTTCTTTCGATAAAGATGTATCTACCTGAATATATTGTCCAAATAGAAGATTATTTAGTATAAAAGTAAAAAAGAGTAGGAGAATTATTTTTGAATAAAAATGTTTCATGAAAAAATAATTTAGACAAAAAAACTGCTAAATAACTTTAAAATATAAAGCTTATTTAACAGTTTTAGAAATTTTATTTACCGAAAAAATGGTCTTACCCTATTTTTCCTAAATTTTCTGCAATAGTTTCAATAAAAGATGTCAATGGTTTTTTCGCCATCATTTCGATCATCATATTGAAATTTCCATCAAAATCTAACGAAACATCAGACGAATTCTCATCAACTGCATCAATAGAAATTGTCAAAGTATATTCAAAAGCAGGTGCCGGAGATTCGAAAACAATTTTCGATGGCTCAACTGTCTCTTTTAAACGCATTCCAACCTTTGGCAAAGCACCAACACCAACTGTAAATCCTTTTCCAGATTCATGAATTTCAAACGATTTTGTATCCTCTGGCATCAATTGCTCATAATTCTTCATATCCAACAAAAAAGTATATGCTTCTTGTTGATTTTTTGTAAAACGGACTTTATTTGTATTTACCTTCATATCCTTGTGAGTTTTTTATAAATTTGTAACAAATCGTTCAAATGTACAAAGTTTTTTTTAATGAAAGTTTGTTAACTTTCAGCAACCAATCTAATCCAGAAGCAAAAAATATTTTGTTTCAAAATGAAGCTCAATTTGATGAATCTTTTCATTTGTTATCATCAAAAGCAGCCGCTTTAGTCAATATTTTTAGTGAAGATATTGATGTTGTTTGGACGAAATTCTTAAAATATTACAAACATATTCAAGCCGCGGGCGGAATTGTTCGTAATCCGCAAGACGATTATTTGTTCATTTTCAGACTTGGGAAATGGGATTTGCCAAAAGGTAAAATGGAGAAAGGAGAATCGAGAGAAGAATCTGCAATTCGCGAAATTGAAGAAGAATGTAGTTTGACAAATTTAGAGTTGAAACGATTTTTGATGCCTACTTTTCACATTTATTTTTTGAGAGAATATATTATCAAAGAAACATTTTGGTTCGAAGTTTTTTATGACGGTGTTGAATTGCCTTTGCCGCAAACTGAGGAAGGAATTGAATCGGTTGAATGGAAAAAAGAGAATGAAATTCCTCAATTATTAGAAAATTCATATCCAAATATAAAATTGTTAATGGACAATTATTTAAATTTGAACTAAATAAGACTCTTATGAAAAAATATATTTTAACTCTTTGTGCTTTAACTTGTTTTGTATTGACAACAAATGCACAAACAAAAAAAGAAACGAAGGCTAAAACTGAAAAAGCTTCGAAAGTTCAATCAAAAATTTTAGATAACGGAACGGCTAAAATAGACGATTTATACGCGTATCAAGTGTATGGAGAATCGTTTGATATCAAAAATACATTGACGAAAAGTGAACTTGGAAAGTTATACGATAACATGAAAAGTGGTGATTCTTTGGAAAATGTTCAGTTTGTTTCGACGATAGAATCTGTTTGCAAAAAGAAAGGTTGTTGGATGAAAGTTGATCTTGGAAAAGGCGAAGAACAATCGTTTGTGCGTTTCAAAGATTATGGATTTTTTATGCCTTTAGATGGTGAAAATGCGAATGTTGTCGTACACGGAAAAGCTTTTGTAAGTGAAATTTCTGTAGAGAAATTACGTCATTATGCAGAAGATGAAGGAAAATCGAAAGAAGAAATCGCAAAAATAACAAAACCTCAGTTGCAATATAATTTTGAAGCTGACGGAGTTTATTTGAAAGAAAACTAAGGTTTTTTAACTCAATAATTAATCAAAACCTTTCTATTTTTGGAAAGGTTTTTTTATGAAATCAATTCTATAAAATATGATAAACTTATTTCAAGCCAATCCAAATCAGTATTTTTCATTGATCGGAAAATCGATGAATGACGAATTGTTTCAATCATTTCAAACAGAATTTGAATCTGATATTTCAGAGCAAAATATTCCTCAAGGGAAAATTGTATTGTACAAGGAAAAAGGCATTTCTGTGAAAATTGTTGATGAAATGATTGTTTCGATTAAATTTTATCTTTCTCCAAATCCAATTTGTAAGGTTTATGAAGGTCAAAATATTTTTGATTTGAATAGAAATGTTGATGAAACTCAGATTCGTAAAAATAATGATTATCAAAGAATTATTAATAATGATCCAAATCGTTTGGCAAATGATTATAGTCGTCTAAACTGTTTATTTTCTTTTGATTCGATGACTGGAGAATTCTTAACTATTGAAATATTAAACGAATTATAAAATGTTTTTTGCTGAAAAATTTCATATATTTATCTTAAATAATAGACCTTAAATGAAAAAATATTTAAGCTTGTTCTTAATGTTATTAACGTTTGCAGTTTTTGCACAATTGAGAGCGAATAATACGGAGTCTTATTACTCGATGAAAGGAACTTTTAATTCGGATAAAAAAGAGATTATAAAGAAAACAATCGAGAAAGAATTTGGTGAAGGAATTTTGGAAGAATCTGGTTATATCTGGACTGGACGAGGAAGTTTTGAAATTATTTTGAATGATAATTCACTTAAAATGGAGATTCAAAAAAGTACAGATAATCAAGAAATTGTAGATAAAATTAAAAATCTTGGAGATAAAATTCTTGCGACAAAAAATATAAATAAATTTAATACTTAAAAACGAGCTACAATTATTTTGTAGCTCGTTTTGTGTTAACGCTTCGTTAACCGTTCATTAACCAATGCAAATTAATCTTTTTCAGAATTTTATAAAAAAATAAAAATATGAAAAAGACATTATTTATCGCAATAACTTTAATAGCTTTTGCTTGTAACGGACAAACAGCTAAATCACAATCAGTTAGCAAAAATTCAAGTTCAACAACTCATTCTAATGTTTCAGTTAGTGTGAGTGATAGCAACGAAGTATATTCATACTCAGCAATTTTTGATAAACCAAAGTCGGCAAATGCAATCAAAGAAATCGGAAAAGTATTTGGAAAACCAGTGACTGAAGGAAAAAATTACGTTTGGAGAGAAGGAGATTCCTTAGAAATAAAAGCAAGAGAAGGAAAAATTACAATTGAATTTGAAAAAGGTTCAACAAAATTATATGAAAAAGTAAAAGAATTAGGCGAATCTATTTCTGCTGTTGTAGGAGAAAAATAATCATTCTAAAACATATAAAACGGAAGTCAAATTTGGCTTCCGTTTTTAATTATTTTAATTCCCTATACTTAAAATCTTTTCCAAAAAAGTAATTCCATATTAAACTAATAAGAATGAAATTTGCTATTCCACGAATTGTTATAAATATCCCGAAATTACCAAAACGTTTGTATTTAATATGTGATAATTCTTCTTGATGATTAACTATATATTCGTACAAATAATAATCAAAAACTAACATTAAAAGGCTAAAAAGAACTAAAATGACATAATGAAAGAGCATAATGTCTTTAATTTTTTTTAGATTTTTATAGAATAATACAGCTCCAATAAAAGAAAAAAATACGCTTGAATGAAAAACAATTTCAGTTTTAGTATGAAGTTTTGGAACTTCATTATTCTCCTCAATGTCTTCAACTAAATTTGGTTCGAAAGAATTTTTCTTTTTTTCTTTTTCATGATAAATAATTTTAGATGAAATTAAATTTTTAATTCGAGTTGTTTCAATTTCAGAAAACTGAACATTTCGTTCATTTTTTAAAATTTCGAAAGCTATTTTTATTGCTTCAGGAACAAATCTAGAATCATCTTTGATATAAGAATTTAATTCATTTGTAGACAGCTTCTGAAGAACGCTTCTTTTAACTTGCATTAATTTAATCCTTATAAATCAAATATTTTGTTCTTATTTTCTTGAAAGCTTCCAAATCTTTTTGCCAAGTTGCTTTTATTTCTTCTTCTGATAAACCTGCTTCTATTTGTTTGCGCAATTCATCAGTTCCAGAAAGTTGATCAATCCACAACTTTTTACCATTCATCGTCCAAAAAGGTTGTTTCGTATTGTTTTTATACGCATTAATAAGCCATTTTAAATTGATGGCAGATTGATACGGAACATTCGATAAATCTTCACCGTAACAAACTTCATCTTTGAATTTTGGACTTGTTGCACCAGGTTTTGAAGTTGGCGTATATTGATAAGGCATATTTTTTAGGAATGGTGAACCATAAACTTGAAACTGAATATCTGTTCCACGACCTTCGTTGACGTTTGTTCCTTCAAACAAACATGTACTTGGATACAAATTGATCGCATGAGCATTTGGTAAATTTGGTGATGGTTTTACTGGTAAATTATACTTGGATTGATGGGTATAATTGATAAGTGGAATAATTTCCAAATCTGCTTTTACACCATTTGCTAGCCAACCTTCACCGTTTATCATTTGTGCATATTCGCCAATCGTCATTCCATAAACAATCGGAACATTGTGCATACCAACAAACGATTTATATTCATTTTTCATCACTGGTCCGTCTACATAATGTCCGTTCGGATTTGGTCTGTCCAATACAATTACTTTTTTACCATTCTCAGCTGCAGCCTCCATTACATAATGCAAAGTGGAAATATAAGTATAGAAACGAGCACCAACATCTTGCATGTCAAAAATCAAAACATCAACATCCGAAATTTGATTTGCTTTTGGTTTTTTATTGTCGCCATAAAGCGAAACAATCGGCAAGCCTGTTTTAGAATCAACACCAGATTTTACTTTCGCTCCAGCATCAGCATCACCACGAAAACCATGTTCAGGAGAATATAATTTTATAACATTTATGTTGTTTTTTAACAACAAATCAACTGTATGCATCGTTGTTCCATTAATTGTAGCAATTCCTGTTTGATTTGAAATTAAACCAACTTTTTTACCTTTTAGTTTCGAAAGATATTGCGTTGTATTTTCTGCTCCAACAAGAATAGTTGAATGATTATCTATCGTTTTTGATGTATTATTTTGAGCTAAAATTGGAGTAGAAAAGCCGAAAAAAATAACTGAACTAAGTAAACCAATTGATGTATATTTGACAAAGTTTTTCATTTCGTTTTGAATCATTTGAATTTAGACGAATTTAAAGCCTAAAGTTAGTTTTAATCTTATAAAAAATATATAATTTGAGTTTTTCTTGGTGGTTTTCAAAAAAAATTGCGCTTGGTAAAAATACTAAAAATAACTTATCGAGTATTATTATTCGAGTAGGTCAAATTGCGGTAGCATTAGGGTTGATTGTTTCTTTGGTGACAATTTCGACTGGTGTTGGAGCAAGAATGGCAATCAAAGAAAAATTGGCCGATTTTAATGGTCATATTACGATTAGAAACTATAATAGTAATACGTCATTAAATTCCGATTCATTATCACTTCATCAAGCTTTTTATCCAAAGTTTAAATCGATTCCAGAAATAGAACATGTACAAGCAATTGCCAATAAAAGTGGTGTTATCCGAACGGATGAAAACTTTAGTGGTGTGGTGTTCAAAGGAGTTGGAACAGATTATGATTCGGTTCGTTTCGAAAAATTTATGGTAAAAGGACATTTTCCTCGAATCAATAAAGATTCGATAATGGATGAGGTTTTATTATCTAAAAAGATTGCGGACGAAATGAAATTGGATGTTGATAGTTCGTTTGTGATGTATTTTATTCAAGAAGATACAAAGCCTATTTATCGTCGATTTACCATTTCTGGATTGTTCAAAACTGATATCAAAAATTTTGACGATCAAATTATGTTTGGTGATATCAAGCATGTGCAACGCCTTAATCGTTGGGATTCGACAACTGTTGGTGGTTTCGAACTATTTGTAAATGATGTCGAAAATATTGATCCAGTTGCAAAGCGTGTGCAAGAAAATATTCCATATAATTTGTATGCAGAATCAGCAACAGCATCTTTTGCTCAGATTAATGATTGGATTTCGATTTTCGACAAAAATATTGTCATTATTCTTTTTATCATGCTTTTTGTGGTGGTGATTAATATGGTGATGGTTTTATTGATATTAATTTTAGAACGAACACATTCAATCGGAATTTTAAAAGCATTTGGTGCGACAAATTGGCGAATCCGAAAATTATTCATCAATTACGCATTATTTATCATGTTACCAGGATTAATTGCTGGAAATGTAATTGGACTTGGATTATTATTCATTCAGAAATATTTCGGAATTATAAAACTTCCAGCAGAAAACTATTATTTATCAACAGCTCCAGTCTATTTAGACTTTGGCACAATTGTTTTATTAAATGCAGGAGCGTTATTAGTTTGTGCAATTGTATTACTTTTGCCTTCGTATATGATATCTAAAATTACACCTGCAAAAGCTATTAATTTTAGATAAAATTTAATGTTTTAATTTAAAAGTTAGAAAAAAATGAAATTCGCAAACAATATATTAGAAACGATTGGGAATACACCTTTGGTTAAAATTAATAAGATTACAAAGGATTTACCATGTACAGTTTTAGCAAAAGTTGAATATTTTAACCCTGGTCATTCTTGTAAAGATCGTATGGCGTTAAAAATGGTTGAAGATGCCGAAAAAGATGGTCGTTTAGTTCCAGGAGGTACAATTATCGAAGGTACTTCTGGTAACACAGGAATGGGATTGGCTTTGGCTGCTGTGATCAAAGGTTACAAATTAATTTGTGTGATTACAGACAAACAATCGAAAGAGAAAATGGATATTTTGCGCGCTGTTGGTGCAGAAGTTGTGGTTTGTCCTACGGATGTTGAGCCAGATGATCCACGTTCTTATTATTCAGTTTCTAAACGTTTGGCTCAAGAAACACCGAATGGTTGGTATGTCAATCAGTATGATAATCCATCAAATGCAATTGCGAATTATGAGCAAACTGGACCAGAAATTTGGGAACAAACAGAAGGAAAAGTAACGCATTTTATTGTTGGTGTTGGAACTGGAGGAACAATTTCAGGAGTTGGGAAATACTTGAAAGAAAAAAATCCTAATATTAAAATTTGGGGAGTTGATACGTATGGATCAGTTTTCAAAAAATATAAAGAAACAGGAATCTTCGACGAAAATGAAGTGTATTCTTATGTAACAGAAGGAATTGGTGAAGATATTTTACCAGAAAACGTAGATTTTGATATTATTGATGGATTTACAAAAGTGACTGATAAAGATGCAGCGGTTTATACGCGTCGTTTAGCTTTAGAAGAAGGTTTGTTTGTTGGAATGTCTTCGGGATCAGCGATCAAAGGATTGTTGCAAATGAAGGACGAATTCGGACCAGATGATGTTGTAGTAGTTTTATTCCACGATTCAGGTTCTCGTTATGTAGGAAAAATCTTTAACGATGATTGGATGCGTGACAGAGGATATTTGGACGAAGAAATCAAAACAGCTGTCGATTTAATCAAAGAACATGTTGATAAACCTTTGGTTACGGTTCGTACAGAGGAATTGGCTTCTCATGCAATTGATCGTATGCGTCGTTTCAAAATTTCTCAAATTCCAGTAATGGACGTGAATGGAATTGTTGGTTCTTTGGATGAATCAGATTTGTTTCAAGCATTTTTAGAAGATAGAAATGTTGCTGAAAAACCTGTTCACGAAATAATGGGAAAACCATATCCAGTCGTAAAAGCAGGAACATCTATCGAAGAAGTTTCGAAGTTAATTACAAAGGATAATCAAGCTGTTTTAATAGAATTAGAAAACGGAAAATATCATATCATCACAAAATATGATATTATTAACTCGATTAAATAACAAAAATCCTATCTTTGAAGCGATATGGGAATTGTATTAAAAGGTCAGAATTTAGTAAAAGATTACGGTAAAAAACATGTCGTAAAAAATGTGTCTTTTCAAGTAGAACAAGGAGAAATTATTGGATTATTAGGACCAAATGGTGCTGGTAAAACGACTTCTTTCTACATGATTGTTGGTTTGGTAAAGGCTACGCAAGGAAAAGTTTTTTTGGATAAACAAGATATCACAAACGATGCGATGTACAAACGCGCGCAAAAAGGTATTGGATATTTGGCGCAAGAAGCCTCTGTTTTTCGTAAACTTTCTGTAGAAGATAATATCAAATCAGTTTTACAATTCACGAAACATTCCAAAAAAGAGCAACAAATGCGCACAGATGCTTTGATTGAAGAGTTCTCGTTAGAGCATGTTCGTAAAAATCGTGGTGATTTACTTTCTGGAGGTGAGCGTCGTCGTTGCGAAATAGCACGTTGTTTGGCAACAGAACCTAATTTTATTTTATTAGATGAGCCTTTTGCTGGAGTTGACCCTATTGCGGTTGAGGATATTCAGAAAATTGTACGTTCGTTAAAAGATAAAAATATCGGAATCTTAATTACCGATCATAATGTATCGCAAACGCTTGCAATTACCGATAAAACATATATTATGTTCGAAGGTAAAATCTTGAAAGAAGGTTCGCCAGAAGAATTAGCAAATGATGAAGATGTTCGTCGCGTTTATCTAGGTGAAAACTTTATGTATCAGCAGATATAAATTACAATATAGTATTTTCTAAACCACTCAATTTTGAGTGGTTTTTTTTTAAAACTTCAAAATCATCTAAAATTAAAATTTGCTTAATTTTAAAAATTTCTGATTTTAATAGTTGCTTTTTCGATATATTTAACTACTAAAACTTACTGATAAAGAATGCTAAAACTCAACTATTATTTTGTTTGTCTGATTTCAATTTTTGTGTTGAATAGCTGTACACACGAATAAGATGCGATAAAAGAAACAAAAAAATCTACAAATAGAGGAGGAGTGGTGCTTACATTTGATGATGATTATGTGGACGAATGGTTCAATGCGAATTTAAAATTGAAACAATACAATTGGAAAGGAACGTTTTATGTAACGCATTTTGATAAGCTTTCGGAGAGTCAAATTCGTGAGTTAACTTATCTGCAACAAAACGGAAATGAGATTGCTGCGGATGGTTTAATTCATGTATATACAACAAAGTATATAAAAGAATTTGGAGGAAAAGAATTTATTGATAAAGAAATCGCTCCAATGCTAAGTTTGATGAAAAATAAAGGACTTGATGTAACCGATTTTTCATATCCTTATGGCGATCGAAGTGTAGAATCGGATCAATTGCTTTTCAGTTGTTTTAAAACCTTAAGAGGAACAACTTACGGAAACGAATCGCCTAATTTTCAGAACTGTTATTATCAAAATAAACCTCTATTTTTTGGTTTAGGAATCGATAAGAGTTACCAACATTTTAGTGTGCCTTATTTTATTTCGTTGTTACAATATGCAAAGGATAACAATAAGATAGTCGTTTTATACGCGCATAAAACAGTTGAAAAAGCAAGTAATAATTATGAAACTGAATTTAAAACCTTAGAAGAGATTTATAAGTTTGTGAAGAACAATGATATGAAGTTTTATACGGTTAATGACTTACAAAAATTGAAATAAAAAAATGCTCAAATTCTTGAGTATTTTTCGTTTATTCTATAAAAAGTAAATCTCCTTTTTGATTAACTGCCTCTTTGAAATAAAGATAAACATCTTGTATATCAAAACGTCTAAAATTGATAGCGTTAGAAATATTTTGTTCAGGAAGTTGATAAATCATTTCAAAATTTAACATGCTACCAAAACCAGAACTCTCGATTTTTTCGACCAAAATTCCTAAAGATTCTAATCGTTCAATCAACCGATTAATTTCCAAATCATTATGTTTCATAATCTCTAAAACTTACTATTAAAGCGGTTTCAAAGCTAAAACATAAATTTTTAAAATAAGATTTTGAGAAATAAAATTATATGTTAAACCTTTTATGTTTCAACTTAAATCTCTCTTTTTTAATTATTTATTTTATAATATTTTTTTAAATAATCCAACACATTTTCTATTGAATCAAATTGTTTTATGCCATATTTTTCTGCCTTAATATCAACATTCCTTTTTCGCTAAAAACCATCTGGACAAATCACCAATGGTTTTTCACTTTTTGCATTCAATTCCCATTACATTTGTTTGTGAAATTCGGGCTCTTCTTTTACAGGCTCCCAAGCGCTATTCCAATCATTACGACGAGGATTTAGCAAGATGACTTTTTCATTTTTCAATTCTTTTGAAACTTTCGCTTGCCAATCTTCAGAATTTCCCATATCAATCGTTCCTCCCAAAAATATCTTTGTACGTTGATCATTTTTAGGAAATTCATTAGGTGATTTTATCTCAAGAGATTGAGCAAAAATTGTAGTATTCAATAATAGAAATAAGGCAAATAAAATTGCTTTCATGTTGTTTTTGTTTCGGCAAATATAATGAGGTTGTTGATTTTGTATTTAATGACTTTTGTTAGAATTGGCTTGAAACAAAGAATATTTAACATAGATTTTATACTTTTTGAATAGATTTAATGTTGTTTAGTATAAATAATAATCATAAATGAAAAAGCTACTACCCATTTTTGCTGCTTTTGTAATTTTCTCTTGTCAAGAAGACGAAGTGACAACTCCAGTCAAAGAACAGCCTACGAATCCTCAACCAACGGAAACTGAAATTTTCAAATTCGATAAAAATGTTTCAATTTTAGATGCATACTATTACAAAGGAGTAAACGGAAAAGATTATCCGGCAGAAGCAGAAGCTTTTTTCAAGAAAACGTGGACGCTTTACGAAGATCCTTCTGTCAAATCTATTGAATTGAAAAAAGATTCGATTATAATCAATGAAGAATTGAAAACGTCTAAATTTAAATCAACTATAGAAGAAAATAATCTGTATGCTACTGACGGTTCAAGAAAAATATTGTTGGGTCGAATTGATAAAACAACAAATTCATTTTATTTGTTCAAACATTTTGAGTCTTATGCTGTTGTAGATCCTGAAAATGGAAGTTCTGCTTCTGGTAAAAGTTCTTCTTTTGGAAAAATTACAAAAGACAATATTTTTCCAAGAATTATAGATAAGCCTGAAAGTTTAAAACAAGAAGGAGCTTATGTTTTTTGGAATAATGTTGAATATAAATTTGTGAAATAATAACAAAAAAAGCTAAGCGTCAATTGACACTTAGCTTTTTAAATTTAAATATTTGGATGATATTGATGTGACACTATTTTGTTGGCTCTTTGTGAGCTGTAGGCGTATGTACGATATCGAAATAAACAGATTTATCATCATTAGACGGATAAATTCTGTAAGTAAATTCTTGTTTTGTTAAAACTGTAATGTCAACAATTCGTGTAAACAAAACTTCTCCTGCATCATTTTTAGCAACGATTGTTCTTGTTTTTCCATCTTCAGAAACAGACCAATCTCCTTTCATTTTTGGCGTATCATCTAAATTGAACATAGTAAATGTACCATCTTTTTTGAAATAGGCATAACCTACAAAATTAGAAACATTAGTGTCTGTTAAGGCTACATTTTGTCCTTTGTTGTTCAAAGCATTAGTTGTTTCCCAAGAAGTAAAGGATAAAATTTCGCTTGGCGTTAATTGCTCTGTAATTCCTGAATCATCATCATTGTTACAACTAAAAAGTGTTAATCCAACCAATAATACAAAAATGCTTGTTGTAATTCTTTTTAAAATATTCATGTTTTATTTTTTTGATAGCACAAATAAACTCAATATTTAATGGCTTAAATTGTAGATTTTATTCTCATCATTGAATAAATTATTGTTGAGTTGAATAAAATAAAAAAGCTGAAAATCAGGATTGATTTTCAGCTTCAAAAAATTACTTTTTAGCTTTTTTGGTTGGTTTTTCTTCAACAACATCTTCCTCATAATAATACTTATGTCTCGGACGTTTTACACCATAAGAGCCATTCACAATTTTTCCTCTTCTCGATTTTTTATCGCCTTTTCCCATTATAAATGTTTTAAAATTAATAAATTCGATTACTTTATACCCAAGTTAATAATTTCAATTTAGTTTGACAAAAGATTTACAATTCTTTATCATTTAATCTAACTTTGCGACATCATTTGGCGTGGAGAAAAATTAATTTTAAACCAAATAGAAATGAGTAGAAATACAGATGCAAATAAAAAAGCGCATAAGAAAAAGTTAGATCAAAAGAAACGTAAAGCGCAAGAAGCCGAAGCTGAACGCAAAGCTCGATTGAAAGCAATCAATCAAAGATTTAATGATAAAAATAAACCAGAAACGGAAGAATAATGATAAAAATTCTACATACAGCCGATTGGCACTTGGGCAAAAAATTGGATAGTTTTTCGCGATTAGAAGAACAAATTTCAGTGATGAACGAGATTATCGAAATTGCAGATCAACAACAAGTCGATTTGGTACTTATTGCGGGCGATTTATTTGATAATTTTAATCCAAGTGTGGAAGCTGTAGAATTATTTTATAAAACATTAAAAAGACTTTCGAATAACGGAAAACGTCCTGTTGTAGCGATTTCTGGTAATCACGATTCTCCAAGTTTGATTGATGCGCCAGATCCGTTGGCACGCGAATGTGGAATTATTTTGATTGGTTATCCAAATGCAAAAATTCAAGAATTTGAACTGAATGATTTCAAAATTTTAAAATCTGTAGAAGGAATGATTGAATTGAAATTAAATTCTTTCGATTACCCGATTCGAATTATTCATACGCCTTATGCTAACGAAATTCGTTTGAAACAATATTTTGGAGAGAATAAAGAAGATGCACTGAATGAAGTTTTAGCGACAAATTGGAAAAATATTGCGGATGAATATTGCGACGAAAATGGTGTTAATTTATTGATGGCACATTTGTATATGAACCAAAAAGGTGCTGAAATTTTAGAGGAACCAGAAGGCGAAAAACCGATTAAAATTGGAAATGCAGATATGATTTTTTCTGAAGCTATTCCGCCTCAAATTCAATATACAGCGCTTGGACATTTGCATGGTTTTAAGAACATCGGAACAGAAGAAAAACCTGTTGTGTACAGCTCTTCGCCTTTATGTTATAGTTTTTCCGAAGCTGGTCAAACCAAGTATGTTTCGGTAATAGAAGTAGAACCAAATAAAACTATTTCTTATCATAAAATTGAATTAAAGCATGGAAAACCGCTTATTCGAAAAACTTTTGATGATATAAATTTAGCTGTAGAATGGTTGAATGAAAATCAAAATGCGTTAGTTGAATTGACTTTAGAAAGTGATTCATTTTTGAAAGCTGATGAACGAAAATTGATTTATCAATCACATGATGGAATTATTCATTTGATTCCGAAAGTTAAAAATCAAGAGATTGAAACGGTTGAATATAAGTTTGCAGATCAAACAAAAGATATGAAGGAATTGTTTGCAGATTATTTCAAATCGAAAAATGGAAATCAAGAACCAAACGACGAAATAAAGGATTTGTTTAACGAAATTTTGAATTCATAATGATTCCAGTAAAATTAACCATAGAAGGACTTTATTCGTATCAAGAACGCCAAACAATTGACTTTTCTGAATTAACAGAAGCAGGATTATTTGGAATTTTCGGGAATGTAGGTTCAGGAAAATCATCAATTTTGGAAGCGATTATGTATGTTTTATATGGTGAAACAGAACGTCTAAATTCCAAAGATAAACGAGCTTATAATATGATGAATTTGAAATCGAATTTATCTTATATAGAGTTTGATTTCTATAATTTTGAAGAGAAATTATTTAGAGCAACACGTGAGTTTAAAAGAAATTCGAAACGTTTTGAAGATGTAAAATCTCCAACAGTTGTTTTTTATGAGCAAAAAGACAACGAATGGATTCCGCTTAATCATTCTAAAGCAGAAGAAATAATAGGTTTGAGTTACGAAAATTTCAAACGAACAATTATTATTCCGCAAGGACAATTCAAGGAATTTATTGAGTTGGGTGCAAAAGATCGAACACAAATGATGAAGGAAATTTTTGGACTTCATCGTTATGATTTACAAGATAAAGTTGCGATTTTGAATTCACAAAACTTAACGAATTTGAATCAACTTGAAGGAAAATTATCAGGTTTTGAAGAGGTTTCGGAAGAAAGGATAAAAGAGCTTGAAGAAAATTTGATTGAGCAAACAAAAGTTGCCAATCAAGTTCAAGAAGAATATAATCAAATAAATGAATCATTTCAACGTTTAAAGGCGTTGAAATCAGATTTTGAGACGTTAAAACAAAAGAAAATTGAATTTGAAAAAATTTCAATTCAGAAAAATGAAATGGATCAACGAAAAGTTGAACTTGAACGTTATGAATTGATTTTTAATGCATTTTATCAACTTTTAGAAAATTATAAAAAAGTTTCAAATCATATTGAAGAAAAGTCAATTTCAATTGAAAATCAACAAAAGCGATTGGCTTTAATTGAAAATCAAATCAAAGAAATTTCGAACCAAATAGAAGCGATCAAAACTGATTATGAAGCTTTACCAACTAAACAAAAAGAAGAAACTGATTTAGAATTAATTGTTCAGATTTTAACTTTTTCAGAGGAAATTGAAAAGTTAAAAGTAAGAACAGCAAAAGGTTTGAAAGAAGTTGAAGAGGTTCAGAAGAATGAACAGAAAATTGAAGCTTCAATCAAATTATCTGAAAAAGAAGTCAAAACTTTAATTGAGTCAAAAATAGATTCTCAAACTTTGATGGAAGTTGGAAATTGGTTTGTTCAGAATCAAAATTTGCAACAATCTATTCAGAAACAACAATCTAAAATAGAAGAACAAAAGAAACAAATTTATGTTTTTGAAACTCAATTAAAAACTGAAAATATAGAGATTTCAAGTTTTGAAAATTGGTTTAATTTTGAATTTCAAAAACTTGAATCAACTAAAAAATTAATTGAAAAACAGAAAAATGAATTAGAAGTTCAGCAAAAGTTGGCTCATTTTGCACATAATTTAAACGAAGGCGAATCTTGTCCGCTTTGTGGCGCTTTAGAGCATCCAAATATTGTTGAGATTGATGATATTTCAACGAAATTTGAAGTTGTAAATAATGAATTAAATCAAATTGATGATAAGCTAAAATCGCTTCAGAAAAAACAAAATGTAGTTCAAAAAATTATTGATCAAAAACAGTTTGTTGAAAAACAAATTGAACAAGAAAATCAAGTATTGAATGAGTTAAAAATTGAACAAGAAAATCATCTGAATTTGTTTGTTTGGAAAGATTTTGATTCGAAAAATGTTGAATTATTTGAAGAAAAAAAGAAAGCAGCTATTGCTTTGGACAAAACAATTTCGGATAAAAATAAAGAGATTGAAACTTTTCGTGAAACTTTAGAGAAAGAACGTGAATCTGTTGAAAAATATAAAAATGCTTTAGAAAAATTTAGATTAGAAGAAGCTAAAAAAGCTTCTCAAATTAAGCAAAATCAAGCAAACTTGAAAGTGTTGAAATTTGAAGATTTTCAAAATCAAACAACAGATAATGTATTGCGAAATTTGAATGATTTAAAGTTAAGTAATGCGAAAATTGAACAAAATTATATTCAATTTACAGAAAGTTTAAATCAATTAAATCCAAAATTAGCTTCTCAAAAAACTTCAATCGAATTGATTGAAAAACAAATCATTGAGTTGAAAGAAGAATTGGCTATTAATCAAAATCAATTAGAAAAATCATTAGAAAAAAATCAAATACAAAATATTGAAGAAGTTCAATTAGTTTTAAATCAACAGTTTAATATTTCTGAAATCAGAAAAGAATTAGAAGATTTTAGAATTTTGTTCGAAACATTAAAAAGTTCAATTCAAGAATTAGAGCAAAAATTAGCGGAAGTTTCTTTTGATGAAACGATTTATAAAACACAAGAAGAAAAATTAATTTTTGTAACAAATCAGTTGAAAGAAGCGACCGAAATTGTAACCAAAACAAAAACTGAAATTGAACGATTGAATAAATCTTTTGCAGAAAAGAAAGATTTGTTATTTGAATTGGAAAAATTGCAAAAACGAGCGACGAATTTACAAACAATGCGAAATTTGTTTAATTCAGCAGGATTTGTGCAATATGTTTCGTCGATTTATTTGAAACAGTTATGTGATAACGCAAATGTGAGATTTCATAGAATGACTAGAAATCAATTGAGTTTACAAATGAATGACAACAATGATTTTGAGATTATAGATTATTTGAATGAAGGGCGTTCACGTAGTGTGAAAACGCTTTCTGGAGGACAATCTTTCCAAGTTTCGTTGAGTTTGGCTTTGGCTTTGGCAGAAAGTGTGCAAACAAATGCGAAGTCGGAAAAGAACTTCTTTTTTATTGATGAAGGTTTTGGAACGCAAGATGCTGATGCTGTAAATATCGTGTTTGAAACGTTGATGAGTTTGCAAAAAGAGAAAAGAATTGTCGGTATTATTTCTCACGTTGATGAGTTAAAAGATCGAATTCCGGTAGCGCTTCAAATTACAAAAGACGAAGAAAAAGGTAGTTTTATAGAAGTTATTTTGTAAACAAAAAATCCGTTCGAATCATCGAACGGATTTTTTTATATTTTAATTACAAACTTTCTATTTTTATTGTTTTCAACAATTCAGGTAAAGCGGTATTCGTAAATTCTTCTTGGGCTTCGACTAGCAATGGTTTATAATCGTGATAACGATTAGAAAAATGACCTAAAATTAATTTTTTTACATTGGCTTGTTTCGCAATCATTCCAGCTTCTTTTGCAGTTGTATGTCCTGTATAAACTGCCAAATCTTTCAATTCATGTAAGAAAGTAGATTCGTGATATAACAAATCGACATTTTTTATAATCGGAACAATATCAGGTTTATATTTTGTGTCCGAACAAAATGCGTAACTCAAAGATTTTTGCGCATCAAAGGTTAAATAATCATTTGGAATTATTTCTCCGGATTCTAATGTAAAATCTTTTCCATTTTTTAAATTTTGATAATCACAGATTTCAATTTCAGGAAATTCCTCGATTCTATCCATATTCAATTTTCGAGGTTTTGGCTTTTCTCGAAAAAGATAACCATTGGTATACACTCGGTGATTTAGCGGAATAGAATAAACTTCGACTTTATCATCTTCAAAAACTAAAACAGATTCTTTTTTATGCAATTCATTGAAAATAATCTCGAATGAATTATTGGATTCTGTTAAACGTAATTGTGTCGTAATAAATTCCTCAATTCCTTTCGGACCATGAATATGCAAAGGCATATCGCGACCAAGCAATTGAAGTGTGGAAATTAATCCAATCAATCCAAAAACGTGATCACCATGCAAATGCGATATAAAAATGTGATTTATTCGGTTGAATTTTGCCTTCGCTTTTCGCAATTGTACTTGTGTTCCTTCTCCGCAATCAATCAAAAAATAGCGTTCTGCGATGTTTAATAATTGAGCAGTCGGATGCGTAAAAGCTGTTGGTAATGCCGAATTAAATCCTAATATTGTTAGTTGTAAACTCAATTTACGTTTAGATTAGTTAAAAAATCGTTTAATTTTTCGACAGCTTTTCCTCGGTGGCTAATTGCATTCTTTTCTTCAGGAGACATTTGAGCAAAAGATTTTGAAAAACCATCAGGAATAAAAATTGGATCGTAGCCAAAACCATTATCTCCCATAATTTCAGTTGCAATAGTTCCGTTCAATCGTCCTTCGAAAAAATATTCCTTTCCATCCAAAATTAAACAGAAAATAGAAATAAAATACGCTTTTCGATTCGTTTTTCCTTCCAATTCCTTCAAAGCTTTTGCAATATTATCTTCGTCTTTTCTTGTACCTGCGTATCGGGCAGAATATACACCAGGTGCGCCATCTAACGCTTCTATCACTAATCCAGAATCATCTGCAAAGATATTTTTTCCAGTTTTATCGAAAATAGTTTTCGCTTTCAGTTGTGCATTTTCTTCGAAAGTTGTACCAGTTTCTTCAATTTCATCAAAGAAATTAATATCAGTCAATGATTTCATCGATAGGTAAGAAGGTAACATTTTTGTAACTTCTTTTACTTTATTGTTGTTATGTGTGGCAAAAATTAATTCCATTTATATTGTTTTTTGTTCTGTTTTTTTGATTAATAAATAGACAGATAAAATTCCGATAAGTGTCATTCCTCCAATTAATAAATAATCTCTTTGCGCAAAAACTTCGCCTTCCATATCGCCCTGCATTAGCATTAACGAGTACGAAAGAGTGTTGTTTAGGAAATGTAATAACATAGGCAAAAACAACGATTTTGTGCGATAATAAACTATTCCAAAAATGATTCCTAAAAGTCCAGCGCCTATAAATTGCCAAGGATTCATGTGTGCACATCCAAAAATAAATCCATTGATTAAGATTGCAGTGGTAGGATTTACATTGAAATTTAGCATTCCTTTCAAGATTATTCCTCTAAAAATAATTTCTTCGAAAATTGGAGCCAAAATACAAATCATAATAAATCCAGCGATTTTGTAATCTAACATCATTTCAAAAGAAGTTTGAAAGATTTTATAGATTTCTTCTAAAGGTCCAGTTGTTGGAATTAAACTTGTTGCAACATCGGCTAAAGGCAAAAGAAATAACCAACAAGCTATTGATAATATGAGCTGAATTGGAGTAAAAGAATGTTTGATATCTTTTAAAATTGATGCAAATTTAGTTTGTGTCAACATCAATAAAATAACAATTGCACAAACCGTTCCTGTTAAAAATCCTAATGGTAAAAGAACGTGATTAAGTGGTTTGTAAAAAAGTGCTGGAGCAGAAACAATTCCGCCAGCAAATTGCATCATAATCACTGCAATCGCGCTATAAAAAAGTGCTTTTCCAATGCCAAAACTTAGTTTATTTTCTTGCTTTGGAACAAATTCTCTAAACGGAGAGGTGTTATTCATGATGATAAGGTTTACCCTGCAATATACTAAATCCTCGGTAAATTTGCTCTGTTAAAAATAAGCGAACCATTTGATGCGTAAATGTCATATTGGATAAAGACATTTTTTTATTTCCTCGATTATAAACAGATTCGTCAAAACCATAAGGGCCACCAATCACAAAGACAAGATTTTTGACAGATTGATTCATGTAATTCTGAATATCATCTGCAAATTGCTTCGAAGTAGGCTGTTTCCCTTTTTCATCCAAAATGATCACAAAATCTGTATTGACGATTTTACTCAAAATTTGCTCAGCTTCTTTTTGTTTTTGTTGAATTTCGGACAAATTTTTACGATTTTTGATGTCAGGAATTTCAATTCTTTGATAATTAATGTGCGAAGGCAATCGATTTTCATACTTTTGTAATAGCATTTCGATGGCTTTTTCGTCTGTTTTACCGATACAAATGGTCGTAATATTCATTCAAAATTATTTATTGAGACAAAAATATGCGCATTCTACAAGATTTTAAAACATATACAGGAATAAATTATTTTCGAGATTGGTCGAAAACAAAATTGATGAACAAAAATACGGGCATCACGGTATATGATTTCTTGAAAGTTTTTTGGATTCGCGTCATGAAAGGTAATTTCCCGTTGCGTTCGGCAGCAGTTTCATGGATTTTATTTTTTAGTATGTTTCCATTTTTGCTTTTTTTGTTTAGTATTTTGCCACATTTGGTTTATTACCAAGAAATAAAAAATCTATTATTTACACAACTTCTTCCTCAACTTTTGCCTAAACATGTGAGCAACGAAGTGATTTCTTATATTGATAAAACGACGGCTGTGCAAGGTAAACGTAAAGTGAATTATTTCTTGATTTTGATTACAATTTTTATGTCATCCAACGGAATACAAGGAATTATAAATGGATTTAATGTTTCTTATCAAGATGTTTATGTGAAGCGAAAAAACTCTAAATCGAGAATGATTTCGATAATTTTGACATTATTTTTTACCGCATTTATTGTATTGCAAGTCTTTTTATCGTATTCGACATCAATTATTTGGAAATACTTAACCAACGTTTCATATTTGACTAAACTTGGACAGTTTTCGTATTTAATCAACTATTTTTCGGTATTTCTTTTCTACTTTGTTTCGATGTGCATGTTGTATTATTTCGGACCAAATCACAAAAAATCGCGTAGCACAGTTTTACCTGGTGCTATTTTGACTTCAGTTTTATTCTTATTAACTGTGATTGGTTTTAATTCGTATTTAAGTTATTTTACAAACATCGATTTGTTGTATGGATCGCTTGGATTAGTGATGATTATGATGATTTTTGTATATATCAATGTGATTTTGATGTTAGTTGGTTATGAATTGAACATGTCAATTAATTACACCAAAAATTATGAATACGTTAACCATATCGACAATAATCGATTTATTAATTTGGATAAATTTTAAGGCTCATTTAAAAGATGCCCGCAGGTTTTGCAATAAATAGCACCATCTAAATGATAATCATCACCACAATTGCGACATCTTTGTGTATTTGTAGGGATATCTTCCTTATGTTTAGCTGCTTTATTCATTTCCATTGTTACAATACTTGTCGGAACAGCAATTACACCATAACCTATAATCATAACAACAGATGCTAAAAATTGTCCTAAACCTGTAACAGGAGAAATATCACCATAACCTACAGTTGTTAAAGTAACAATTGCCCAATAAATACTAATTGGTATACTTGTGAAACCAGATTCAGGATGATCGTGTTCGACCATATACATGATAGATCCGATAACGACAACAATTAAGAGCACAAATGATAAAAAAACAATGATTTTATCTTTACTTTCTTTAAGCCCCAGTACCAATACATTTTTTCCTCGTGTGAATCGTGTAAGGTTAAAAATTCTGAAAATACGTAGCAATCTTAAAATACGAATACTTGCTAGGTATTTACTTGTAGGTAAAACTAAACCAAGATAAAACGGTAAAATAGACAATAAATCAATAACTCCATAAAAACTAAAAATATATCGCCAACGATTTTTAACACAATAGATTCTTAATAAATATTCTATAGTAAATAAAAAGGTTAAAATCCATTCTAAAGATACTAAAACTGTATGATGTCTTGCATTAATTGCTGGAATAGACTCCAACATAACCAAACCTACACTTAATAAAATTAAAAGTAATAACGAGATGTCAAAAATTTTTCCATAAGGTGTATCAGCTTCAAAAACTATATCGAATATTTTTTGTTTTAGCTTCTTTTCTTCATCAGCCCCCATTCTTTTTAGATAAGGAAATCTACCTTTAAACATTGGTTTATATTTTTGGAATGAGCTAAATTAGGAAAAAATTTTAGTATGAATATTCTATTGACTGGTGGAAGTGGATTAATTGGTTCAGAATTAACAAAGATTTTAATTAAAAATGGACATCAAGTTCGTATTTTGACAAGAGAAAAAGAGATTGAACATCCTTTTTATCATTGGGAGAAAGATACAATTGATGAAAAAGTTTTTGAAAAATTGGATGGAATTATTCATTTGGCTGGAAGCTTAATTGCGAAAAGATGGACAAATTCTTACAAAAAAGAAATTTTTTCGAGTAGAGTTGATACAGCGAATTTACTTTTTGAGTATGTCAAAAAATTGAATATTGATTTGAAATTTTTTATCTCCGCGTCTGGAACTGCTTATTATGGACAAATTACTTCGAACAAGATTTTCAGAGAGTCTGATGAACCGAATATTGATTTTTTAGGTAAAGTTTGTGTCGCATGGGAAAATGCTGCTTATCAGTTCGAAAAAATAGGTGCAAGAGTGGTTTGTCTTAGAACTTCTTTTGTTTTGTCTAAAAACGGCGAAGGTTTCAAATTATTAAAAAAACCTATTCAACTTGGTGTAGGAGCAAATCTAGGTAACGGAAAACAATGGATGCCTTGGATACATATTACCGATTTGTTGCAGATTTATTCACATGCAGTAGAAAATGAGTCAATACAAGGTAGTTACAATGCTTCTGCGCCAGAACATGTTAATCATTCTACATTCAATCATACGCTAGCGAGAAAAATGAAAAAACCTTTTTTTATTCCTAATATTCCTGCTTTTGTTATGAAATTAGCATTAGGTGAGATGAGTAGTTTAGTCCTAAATGGATCTAGAATTGACGCAACTAAAATTCAAGAAACAGGTTTCAAATTTCAATATACTACTTTAGAAAAAGCGTTAGAAGAATTGATAGAAAAGTAACGAAAATTTTATTTAGATTATTCTTTATGTGTTATTGTGTATTGTACTTTTGCAGGAATTACAAATTGAAATGAAATTAAAAATTACTTTACTCTTTTTATTTATTGCATTATATACAAATGCGCAATCGAAAGATTTAAAATTCGGAAAAATTTCGGAACAAGAAATTAACTTAACTCAAGTTCCTTTCGAGAAAAATGCAGATGCTGTTATTTTTTCGGAAGAAGGAAAAATGGATTTAACTTCATCTAATTATTATTTGACTGTAAAACGAAGAATCAAAATACTGACTGATAAAGGACTTGATGAAGCAAATATACAACTGAATTATTACAGCAAGAATAGAAATGAATCTATAAGCGGAATTAAGGGAGGTACAATTAATATTGTAAATGGAGTAGAGCAAATGACTCCGATTGATGAGAAAGAGATTTTTGATGTTTCTCTAAATGAATTGTATGCTGCAAAACGTTTCACTTTTCCAAACGTAAAAGTTGGTTCTATTATCGAGTATACTTATATCAAAAGTAGTGAATACAATTTTTCTATTGATGCATGGAATTTTCAACACGATATACCAACGCTTTCGAGCAAGTTTCGATTAAATAATCAAGCTTATGGTACCTATTCGATTATTACAATTGGTGATGGTTTGAATACAAAGTATAAAGGTAAATCGAGTTCAACGGAATGGTTGTTACATAATATCCAAAGTTATAATCAATTAAAATATGTTTATAACCCAGAAGATCAAAGTGAACGTATAAAACTTCAGGGAGATAATTATCATACTGACGGAGCTAAAAAAACAACACTGAATGCTTGGAAAGAGTTGCTTCAAGATATTAATGCACAATATGAAACATATAGAAATCCTTCTGCTATAAAGGATGTTGCGCAAAATATTCCGAACGGAAAAGATGAGGTAGAAACCTTGAGAAATGTGATCGAATATATTGATACAAATGTTAAATGGAACAGATTTTACAGCATCATTCCATCTCGATCAAACAAAACATTACTGAAAGAAAAAGTAGGCTCTACAGCGGACATGAATTTGTTATTAAATGAAATTTTATCAGCAAAAGGCTTCGAAACTTCGATGGTTTTGTTTAGTAGTCGTCATCATGGACAGATTTTATTTTCTTATCCAATTGTCAATCAATTTAATTCTGTTTTGACGGTTGTAAAATTAAACAAAGGTGCTTCGAATCTTATTTTAGATGCGTCAAAATTAAACAAAGAACAAATTGAGTTTGGCCCATTAGATGTGTTTAATTATCATGGAGTGGTGATTAAAAAAGGGGAACCTTCTTTTGTGAAATTAAACCAGAAATTGTCCTATTATGAATCGTCTATGAAATATGATTTCATGAACAACGGTAGTTTAGTTTTTTATAGAAAAGATAAATTCAATGGATACTTTTATGATGAAAATGTAGATGAAAAAAATGTTTTGAATCGATTTATAACAGAATCTTTAGAGGCTCGTTTGGATGAAGAATCAAGTAATAAAATGGTTTTTGATACTGATTCTTATGTTAAATCATATAAATCAAAAGCTACAACTTCAAATGCTTCTTTCTATACATTTATTAACCCTTTGCGCGAGTTTTGGAAACAATATACTTTTGAAGATACAAATCGTCAACGTAAAATAGAATTTAATTATCCTTATTTATTTAATATTCAGATAAAGTCTAAAATACCAGAAGGTTATCAAGTTGTAATTGATGAAAAGTATAAAGCCCATCATAAAATAGAACTTGGTTTAGAGTATTATCAAGAAGCAAAAGAAAAAGATGGACAATTAATTGTAATGATTCAATTCATATTACCAGAAGGCGTTTATGAAGCGGATAAATATAACGAGTTAAAACAATTTTTTGAGAAAGTTAAGACAGATTCCCAAAAAGAAGTTTTACTGAAAAAGAAATAAAAATAAAAACCGTGTTGAATTTTCAGTGCGGTTTTTTTTGTATATTTATACAATAACACTTTATATGAAATTTAAAATTTATTTTCTTTTTACTTTTTTATTGACTCAGTTTGTTTTTGCTCAATCAAATAAATTTGAGTTTGGCAAAATATCAGAAGAAGAATATAATTACACATCAGTTCCTTTTGAAGTAGATGCTTCAGCAGTAACTCTGTCAGAATATGGAAATTTACAAATGAAGAACTATGGATATGTTTTGAAACAACATATTCGAAAAAAAATTTTAAAACAAGATGCTGTTGATGGAAATGTATTAGAATTCACATATAATCCCAAGAATAAATATAGTCGTGTTAAAATTAATAATGTACAAGTTTACAATAAGATAAACAACGAAATAATTATTTCTAAACTGAATAAAAAGGATATTATTGAAGAATCAATTGACGAGAATACTACCCGAATTATATATGCCATTCCGAATGTTAAAGTTGGTTCTATTATAGAATACGAAACGGAAGAGGTTCGTACAGCAGATTTGTATGCTACACCTTGGAATTTTCAGAATGATTACCCAATATTAAAATCAAAGTTAGATATTAGTATGCATACTGATTTTGATTACCGAATTTATTTGATTGGGCAAAAGTTAAATGAAAAATACGGAAATCGAAAAGCAAATAAATCGTGGGAAATTGAAAATGTACCAAGTGTTAAGAAATTTGATAAAATATATAATATTCGCGATTTTAAAGAAACAATAGGATTTCAGTATACAGCTGAAAAAGATTGGCACGGAACAATTTTTTCATCTCCAAATTGGACATCATTTCGTTCAGTTTTTGCAAAAAAAATAGAAACGAATATTAGAAATGTAGATTTTAATGAAATTGCTATAAAAATTAATAATGGAGCTTCGCAATTAGAAACTTATAAGAATGTGATTGAATATGTGAAACTCAATTATAAAGCCAACGAAAATAATAAAATAGATGATATTTCAAACTTTAAATCAGGAATTTTAAGAATAAAATCTGGAACTAATTTAGAATTGGTTATTTTGGTTAATAAACTACTAAAATCAAAAGGAATAGAATCTCATTTGGTGATTAATAGTTTTAGAAGTAGAGGAAGATTAATCATGAATTTTCCGATTGTATCAAGAATTTCTCGTATTCAAACAATGACAGTTTTAGATAATCAGATTTATCTTTTTGACGATAATATTTTAAAAATTATTGATGATAGTTACAAAGAAAAAATCGTTTTTCCTTATTTAGAGTATTATAACCAGCTTGTATTGAAACTCGATTCTCGACAAGATGAATTTCTTACTATAAATCCTCCTTTGTCAGAAAGTTATTTGATTAATGAAATAGAATTTAAACAAAATGATATTAAAATGAAATCTTTAAATAAATTTAAAGGTTATTTTAATAAAGACAATCAAAAGAAATATGATTTTCCGATGTTTAATGAATTAGTATATTCGTCGGAAAATATTAATAATGTAGATGAATACTCATCTATAAATAAAATATTTGCTGTAAAAGAAAAAGTAATAGATTATTTTGGTTTTGAATTTCCGTTTAATGAGGATTTAAATTATTTAACTATTGAGAAGAACAGAAAATATCAAGTCGAATTAGATTTTCCTTTTCAAAAAGTAATTCAATTTAAGTCTAAAATTCCAACTGATTTTATTCTGAAATATGACAATTTTGATAAAGAAATTAAAGCTTTAGATAATAAATTACATTACAAACAACAAATAGAAGTTAAAAATAACGAGTTTGTGATAACTTATATTTTATTGATTAATCAATCAATTATAAGCAGTAAAGAACTAAAAGAATATTCCGAATTTCTAAGCAAAATTGCAGAAATGAATAAAGATATAGTTGTTTTAAAGAAAAAGAACTAAAAAAAGAAAAAGCGCACTGAAATTTTCAGTGCGCTTTTTCTTTATGATTCGATCACCATCAAATTACAACCTCGAACGTCCGAATGATCAAAACGACCTAAGATTTCAAATTGATTGTGAGATATTTTTCTACCTAAATCATCAGTTGCAATAAAACTGATTGAATTATAATTTGCTAAATCGATTACATTTACACCTCCAGTTTTTCCTTCTGCTACATAGTTGAAAGGATCTTCTGTTTCGCGGATTAAAATACGCATCCAATTAGGCGATTTAAAGGTCAGATCTCCTCTAGAATAACCTTGCGAAAGCAATTCCGTCATTCCGTATTCTGAATGAATTTCATTAGTTCCAAAACCATCCTTCAAAATCGAGTGCAATTCTTCGCGTGTAATTTCCTTCTTGCGACCTTTCATTCCACCCGTTTCCATTACAATCGTATGTTGCAAATTCATTTTATAATTTTCAACAAAATCTAATAAGGCGAATGATACACCAATTAAGATTGCTTTTTTACCTGTTTTTTCGTGTGCAATAAGATTTTCGTACAACTCATCGTGATTGTACAAATAAAATCCACTTTTATCGCTCCCAGATTTTTCAATCCAATATTCCACCATATCAATTAGCGACGACCCTGTACGTTCTAAATACGAAGGTAAAAGTGCGAAAATGGTGTAATCAGAAAGCGGACCATAAAATTGTTCAAAACATTTTTCTAAACTATAGTGATACAATGCTAAATCGGTCACCAAATGCTTACTTGTCGCCATTCCTGTCGTTCCTGAACTTGTAAAAACCTTTTCAACGGCACGATTTCCAGAAATAAGATCATGTTTCTTAAAAAACTGGATTGGTAAAAAAGGAATTTCGTCCGTATGTTTCACATTAGAAAAATCAACTTTCAAGAAGTTTAAGAAGTTTTTGTAGACTTCATTTTCTTGCGCTTGATAACGGAAAACTTCCAATGCAACGTTTTGGAAATCTTCTTCGGATTGAATAGAAAAAATTTGCTTTGAATCAAACATTTTGCAAAATTACAAAATAGAGTAGAAGTGAGCGAAGTAATTATATTATTTTATAAATAAAACCGTCAATTCGAGTGAAATTCGTTTAGAATTTTGTGTCGAGAATAAGGTTTTAGAAGATAAAATTCATCTTAATTCTCGATACAATTTTTAGAAATATATTTCTAAAAATCACTCGAATTGACGAATTTTAATTCAAGACAAGTTATTATTTAAAATATTCATCAAAATGATGTTTGAATAAAGTTGACATCGTTTCAGATTCTAAACCATATAAAGTAATTTCAAATTCAAATACGTCATCAGAAATTTCAATTCCAGAAATAGAACTTCCCCAACTTTTTAATTCTTCTTTAAAATCATTATAATAAATTCTAAGATTTGGAATAATCGCTGTGTCTATCAATCTTTCTTTTTCAGAATCATAATTTATATGGATGTTATTTGCTAAACAATAATTTTTGAATAATAAATAAGGAGATTCAATATCTATAAAATTTATTTTGCCATAAACAACTCCCATCGGAACATCTGCAAATTCAAATTCTGTAGTTCCAATAATTTGTTCTTCAAGCTTTATTGTAAATGTAGTAGCCATGCAATAAATTTCTTTAAACTTACAAAAATCTACTGATTTTTTAGCTTAACAATTGTTGCATTGGCTTTGTAAAGATGATCGCCAAGAATTTCGTAATTCTGAATTAGATCTTTGTAGAAAAGCGCACTTGTAGTCAAAAGTTTCTCTTTTTCGATCGTCTTCATTAAATTTGCTTCGGCTTCTTTGTAAATTGTATTAATCGTTTTTTCGATAAACTCCGCTTGTTTGATAGAAACTTCTTCTTGTGTTTCGTTCAAATTTTGATTTAGAATACGCGTTGTTTGATCCAAATTATTTTGAAATTCGACCAAATACGTTCTCATTTTTGGTGTAAAATAACTATTTGTCATTCTACGACGACGATGAATAGAAGAAATCTTAATCGCAATATCGCCCACACTTTCCAGATGATGACAAAGTGTAATTAGTTGATGAATCGCAATTGTATTTTCGTTTGGTAAATCTAAATCAGCAATTTCATTCAAAAATTCATTGACTTCTCTCTCCAATTGATCACCTTCTTTTTCCAGTTCCAAAATTCGTTCACGAAAAACCAAAATCTTTTCTTCATCACTTTCAGTAATCATTCGCCCAAGCGTATAAATCGTTTGTTTCGTTGTAGAAGCGAGTTTCAGAAGTTTTTTATTGGCTTCATTTTTATATAGGTCAGAATTTGTTCCGAAAGGAATCGCATAAAACTCTAATTTATTGTCAGTAGATTTTACAGAGAAATATTTTTTCTGACAATAGAAAGCTATTTTATTGATAAAAGGTGTGAATAAAATTACACCGACTATATTACTAATCGTATCAAAAGTAATCAGCTGAACAGCGATATTTGATGAAATTGTTGAGCCAATAAATTTTAAAACAAAATTTGCAATTAACATAAAAATTAATGCAATTACAATATTGAAAAATGTATGAAATGCTGCGACAACTTTCGTGTATTTATCTCCAATTGCTGCAACTAAATGGGCTGTAAAAGTAGTTCCGATATTTGCTCCCAAAACAATCATTGCAGCTAATTCGATAGGTAAACCTTTGCTCGCTAATAAAATTGCAATCGTAATTGATGCTGATGAAAAGTGGACTAAAATTGTTAGTAATATTCCAAATAGAATAAATAACAAATTAGTCAAAAAACCATAGTGCGATAATTGCTGAAAGAATTCTTGTAACTTCTGATGACTTTCGATAGAAGGTAAAAAAGTTTTTAGGAAATAAAGCGAAAGAAAAAGTAAGGAAAGCGAAAATAAAATTCCACCTACTTTTCTTTGGTTACGTTTTTTCGATAAATAAAATGGAAAAGCCACCAGTATAAGAGGTAATGCAATTTGTACCAAATCGAATTTCATTCCGAAATAGACTAACCACAATGTAAGCGTAGTTCCGATATTTGCGCCTAATATTAAGCCAAATGCTTTTCGTAAATTAATCAATCCAGCATTTACAAATCCCAATATAAACACACTCGCAGCCGAGGAAGATTGTATGGCTGTTGTAAAAAAAGTACCTGTAACAATTGTCGATAAATTGTTTTTGGTTAATTTATTTAAAGTGCGTTTAAAATTCGATCCAGATAACGCTTGTAAATTTTCGCTTAATAGTTTTATCGCAAAAATGAACAAAGCAATTGCTCCGAAAAGTTGCAAAATTTGTATGATAAGATGCATTAATGATTAATTGACTACAAAAATAGGGACTCTAATGTAAATAGAATATTATCTTTTTTACTTTTATTGAAAAAAAGTTTAATTTTTTTTTGAATTCTAAAATTCTGATTTTCAAAATTGAAGTGAATTTTTAGAAAAAACTTCTACTTTTTTTTGAAAAAACATTTGCGAGATTCGAAAAACTGCCCTAATATTGCACCACGAAAAAGGAACAACACTTCTTTCGAGAAATGAATCTCCAGTTTTCAATTTGAAATATTCAAATAATAATATTTTTGCCGATGTAGCTCAGCTGGCTAGAGCAGCTGATTTGTAATCAGCAGGTCGTGGGTTCGAGTCCCTCTATCGGCTCAGCAAAAATATAGGTCGGGGAGATACTCAAGCGGCCAACGAGGACGGACTGTAAATCCGTTGGGTAACCTTCGCAGGTTCGAATCCTGCTCTCCCCACTAAAAAGCCGATGTAGCTCAGCTGGCTAGAGCAGCTGATTTGTAATCAGCAGGTCGTGGGTTCGAGTCCCTCTATCGGCTCCAAAAAAGTTTATATTTTACTTTTAAAACAAAAATAAAAAATCGCCGATGTAGCTCAGCTGGCTAGAGCAGCTGATTTGTAATCAGCAGGTCGTGGGTTCGAGTCCCTCTATCGGCTCTTCTTTTTTGAAGAATACTTTATTATTAGGCGGGGAGATACTCAAGCGGCCAACGAGGACGGACTGTAAATCCGTTGGGTAACCTTCGCAGGTTCGAATCCTGCTCTCCCCACAATCCTTTTTAAATATTTGGAAAGCAAATCATCAAATCTTTTGATGATTTTTTTATTAATGTGTGCATCATAAAAAAAGGGATCAGTATCAAAAGTTGG
>NZ_DLOC01000027.1:0-8481 GCF_002478465.1 Empedobacter sp. UBA7494 | reverse complement strand
GTAGTTAATGAGAAAAGTGGTTTCATATTTTGATAAATTAATAATTATAAAGTTTTTATAGTGTAAATAAATAGAGTTTAACTATTTTAAAAACTTTTTTCATAAAAATTTAGAATAACCAACATTATCGAATCTTGTAAAGAAGTCACTTGATGAATAACTTTTGACGGAATAACATATTCGTCAAATTCTTTTAGATTGACAATCTCAATTTTCGAGTCAATTTCTATTTCACCTTTCAACATCAAAATTTTTGCATTTACAGGTAATTGATGATCGATTAATTTCAAACCTTTTTTCAGTCCAAAAGCAACAACACGCGTATCATCATTTCTGAAAATGATTTTTATAATTGGTTTTTCTGATTCCGAAATCTGATCTAAAATGGCATGTAACATAATGATAGTTTTTTGAATTCTCTTAAAATTAGTATTAATTCTTCAAATTATCTGATAAAGAAATATTAATAATTTGTGAAATTTTATTTTTTAATTAATGATTGATAATAGATAATTGCAGTTGGATCAATTTCTATTTTCTTTTGAGATGATTTCGCTTGTAATAAGAAATGCAAGTGTAACTCATTTTTATTTGTTAATCCAATGTAGTATAGTTTTGGAAAAGTTTTCCATATTGCAGTTCCGCTATTATTCACTTTTATACGAAGATTTGGGTTAGGATTATCTCTTCCGCTCGCATCATAATAATTGTATTATTAGAATATTTTCGTACAAAATTGTTTCAACAGGTTCATTTTTATTATTGTAAGTGAAAATCCCAAGTTCATTTACCATAATAGAAGTTGCATATTTCTTACGTAAAAAATAAAAAGGAATTCCAATCAAACAAATAGCAACACAAAATAATAAACATACAAACAAAACAATGATCCCTGAAGTTTCAAGACTGAAAGTAGAAAAAACAATGAGTATTAGGGAAATAACCAATGCTATAATGATTAACTGTGTTATAGTTTCATTCATTCTTGTTTTCGATTTATTTTCGACACTATATATGATAAAAGACTTAATGATTTAATTTTTAATTAAATTAAAGATTTTAATTAAGGATATAAAATTTCCAATTATAGCTAAATAAATGCAAAAATATTTTTTAAAACTTGCTTTCTATTTCTTTTAAAAATCTTACTAACTTGCTGGTTTAAAATTATAGAATGACAATTAATTATTTTGCCGAAATTATTTTACCACTTTCATTAAATGGAACATTTACGTATCATCTTTCTGAAATTGATTTACAGCAAATTAAAGTTGGTCAGCGTGTTTCCGTGCCTTTCGGAACGCAAAAATTATATACAGGAATTGTACATTCTATTCATCAAAATGCACCAGAATTATACAAAACAAAGGCGATTCATGCTTTTTTGGATGACGAACCTTTGGTAACACAAACGCAAATTAATTTTTGGGAGTGGATGGCGAATTATTATATGTGTTCGTTGGGTGATGTTTTTCGAAATGCTTTTCCTTCTGCGTTAAAATTAGAATCTCAAACTTTTGTTCGATTAATTAATCCAAATTACGAAACAATCGAAGAATTAAATGATTATGAATTCTTAGTTTTTGAAGCACTGAAATTAAGAGAAATCATTTCGGTTGAAGAAGCAGCTTTAATTGTGGACGAGAAATCAGCAATTCCAACACTTAAATTATTAATTGATAAAGGAATTATTCGGTTAGATGAAAAACTCAACGAAAAATATACACCAAAAATTGATAATTATGTCCGATTACATCCAGATTTAAAAGGAAATGAAACTGCCTTTATCGAGATTTTAAATCAATTAAATAAAGCACCAAAACAGCGCGAAACCTTGTTGCAATTGATTACGTTAGAAACGCAATCGCAAGAAAAACCGCTAAAAGTTGCAGATTTTATAAAACAAGGTGCGACAAATGCTGTACTTAAATCTTTAGCAGAAAAAGGAGCAGTTGAAATTTATCAACATCAAACTTCTCGTGTAGATGAAGATGAGAAAGAAGTTGCTGAAATTGCTGAATTGACCTTGAAACAAACTGAAGCTTTGAATCAAATTAAAGAAGATTTTAAGGATAAATCAACTGTTTTGTTACATGGCGTAACGTCAAGCGGAAAGACAGAAATTTATCTAAAATTGATGGAACAAGTAATTGCGAAAGGAAATAAAGTGTTGTACTTATTACCAGAAATTTCTGTGACTACGCAAATTGTTCATCGTATTAAAAAACATTTTGGAGAAAGAGTAGGAGTTTATCATTCGAAATTTAATCAAAATGAACGTGTCGAATTGTGGCAAAAAACATTGAATGGTGATTTCGATATTATCATTGGTCCACGAACAGCGTTGTATTTGCCTTTTGATAATTTGGGAATGATTATCGTCGACGAAGAGCACGAATCGTCTTACAAGCAGATGGATATAAAACCATTTTTTCATGCACGCGATATGGCGATGTTGCTTGGAGGAATGATGAACGGGAAAGTTTTGTTAGGTTCGGCGACGCCTTCGGCTGAAAGTTATTATAATGCAAAAAATAAAAAATATGGTTATGTTGAATTAACAGAACGTTTTGGAAACATAAAATTGCCCGAAATTAATTTGGTTGACCTAAAAAAAGCGCAAAAGGAAAAAGAAATTACAGAAGATATTTCGCATACACTTCGTGATGAAATTTTCAATCAATTGCATCAAAAAAAGCAAGTTATTTTATTTCAGAATCGTCGTGGATATGCACCGATTATGGAATGTAATACGTGTGGACATACGCCCGAATGTCCAAATTGTGATGTCAGTTTAACATATCATAAATTCTCGAATCAACTAAAATGTCATTATTGTGGTTATGCGCAAGCGAAACCTTTGCGTTGTCCAAGTTGTGGTTCGCACGAATTGAATACAAAAGGTTTGGGAACTGAGCAGATAGAACAGCAAGTTCAAACAATTTTTCCTGAAGCAAAAGTTCGAAGAATGGATGTCGATTCGATGCGCGGGAAATTTGCTTACGAAAAATTGATTGAAGATTTCGAGAACAAAGAAATTGATATTTTAATTGGAACACAAATGATTACAAAAGGTTTTGATTTTGGAAATGTTAATTTTGTTGGTGTTATTCGAGCAGATTCTTTGTTAAATTTTCCTGATTTTAGAGCGCACGAAAAAGCATTTCAATTGTTAACGCAAGTCTCTGGTCGTGCAGGTCGTAGACAAGAGCAAGGGAAAGTATTGATTCAATCTTTTCAGCCCGAACATCAGATTTTGCAAAATGTCACAACCTACAGTTATGCGCCAACGATGAAAGATATTTTGTATGAGCGCAAAGAATTTTTGTATCCGCCTTATTCGCGATTGATTAAGTTGCGTTTCAAGCATAAAAATAAAGAGCGTTTGGATAAAACAGCAGCTCAATTGGTCGTTTTGCTTAAACCAAGTTTTGATGCAAAATGTTTACTTGGTCCAGAAGCGCCTTCGATTGGACGAATCAATAATTTGTATATTACAGATGTGATGATTAAAATTCGACCAAATCAATCGCCTCAAAAAGTAAAAGATTTAATTCAATCAAAAATAGATCAACTGCATACAATTGCAGCTTTTCGCTCGGTACGAATTGATGTAGATGTAGATCCAGTTTAAAATAAACCCCTCCCAAAAGTTAACTTTTGGGAGGGGTTTTTGTTAAGATTCTAAACTTCTTAAATATTGTTGTTACAAAGATCGTCGTCTGCCTTTCATAAATAAGAAAAGGTTTAACATCAACATTATTCCTAAATAAATGGCGAAACCACCAATTTTTGTACTTAATTTTACAATTAAATCTTAAACTTGCTTGTAACATTTTTCTGATAATTTCGACTTATCTGTTATCTTTATTGAAATTTACAACAATCTATGATATCTATTCGAGATTTAAATAAATCCTACATAATGGGAAAAAACAAACTTCACGTACTCAAAGGAATTAACCTTGAGATTACGGAAGGTGAATTTGTTGCGATTATGGGATCTTCGGGTTCGGGGAAATCAACTTTATTGAATATCATTGGGATGTTGGACGAGCATGATACAGGTATTTATGAATTGGATGGTGTTAGAATCGAGAAGTTAAACGAAACTAAAGCCGCTAATTATAGAAACAAATTTTTAGGATTTATTTTTCAATCGTATAATTTAATTGGTTTCAAAAATGTCTTAGAAAATGTTGCCTTGCCGTTGTATTATCAAAAAGTAAAACGTTCGGATCGAAATAAAATTGCGCTTAGTTATCTGGAAAGAGTAGGGTTGGAGCCTTGGGCTACTCATATGCCAAACGAACTTTCGGGTGGACAAAAACAACGTGTCGCAATTGCACGAGCGTTGGCTGCAAAACCTAAATTGTTATTAGCGGATGAGCCCACAGGAGCATTGGATACCAAAACTTCACAAGAAGTAATGCACTTGATTCAAGAGATTAATGACGAAGGTAAAACAATTGTAATGGTGACGCACGAAGATGATATTGCAAATATGTGCAAACGTATTGTTCGTCTAAAAGATGGGGTAATTGTAAGTGACGAAAAAGTAGAACAAGTAAGAGTTTAATGATTTTCGAATCTCAAACTTCGTAAATCATAAATCAAAGAATCGTAAATATAAAATATGTTTGATACAGACCGTTGGAGCGAAATATGGTCGTCCATTGCAAGTAATAAATTGCGTACAGCATTGTCGGGTTTGACAATCGCTTTGGCGCTTTTTGTGTTTATTACATTGTATGGATTGGGAAATGGTTTGCAGAACGGGTTTCAACAAGAATTTTTCAAAGCAAATTCATTAAATATTACCGTTAACGGAGGTACAACAACAGAACCTTACAATGGTTTCAAACAAGGGCGTACAATTGAATTGGATGTAAAAGATTTTGAATTTATTAAACATTCTTTTCCAGATGAAATAAAATCGATTGTAAGTACAATTTCGAAAAGTGATACAATTAGAAATGAAGCTAATTCAGGAAGTTATTCAATTACTGGAGTTTATCCAGAATATGAATCAATGATTAATGAAAATGTAACGCTTGGTCGATTTATCAATAAAAAAGATATGGAGAATCAGTCCAAGTCAATTGTTATTGGACGATTGGTTTCACAAGATTTTTTTCCAAATCAGATTGCGATTGGGAAGTATTTGCAATTAGGTTCAAGTATGTATCAAGTGGTTGGCGTTTTCGAAAGTAAAGATGGTGGTGATAATGCTGAACGTGCTTTGTATGCGTCTTTTACAACGTTTAGAACGATTTATGCGACGGACAAAGTATCATCGATTATTGTAACACCCAAAGATGGAATGGCTTTGACTGATATATCTAAACTAGCAAATGCAATCGAATATAATATAAAAGGTCGACACAATGTTGCGCCTTCTGATTATGGTGGAGTTTGGGTACGAAATGCAGCGGATGCAATGGAAGATACCAATCAATTTTTCTTGATTCTGACAATTATTGTATTTGTAATTGGTGGAGGAAGTTTGATTGCAGGAATTGTAAGTATCGGAAATATTATGGTGTTTAGTGTAAAAGAGCGTACCAAAGAAATTGGTATTCGAAAAGCTTTAGGCGCAACACCAGCCAATGTTTTGGGACTGATTTTACAAGAAGCAATTATGATTACAATTATTTTCGGAGCAATAGGAATTGCTTTAGCGGCACTTGTTGTAGAAAATATTGGAGATAGCTTAGAAGAATATTTTATTTATAATCCAGGTGTAGAAACTAATTCGTTGGTAATGGCTTGTATTATTTTATTTGTTGCAGGAACAGTTTCTGGATTAATTCCAGCTTTGAATGCAGCACGTATTAAACCTATTGATGCTTTAAGAGACGAATAATGAACTTTATAAAATTTGTTTTTGATCCAGATGCTTGGAGCGAAGTCTACGCGGCGATTCGCAAAAATAAATTGCGCACTATTTTAACAATGATTGGTGTTGCATGGGGAATGTTCTTATTTGTATTATTGTTAGGAGTAACACGCGGTTTGCAAAATGGTTTTGACCGTAATTTGGCAAATGCCGCAACGAATTCATTATTTGTTTGGGGAGGAACAACATCGATGCCATATCAAGGATTTCAAAAAGGTCGCACAATTGAATTGAAAATGAGTGATGTTCGTCAAATTCAGGCTCGTTTTCCTCAAATTTCGTTGTTAGCTCCTCGAAATTCGAAACCAAATTCAATATTAACTTACGGAACAAAATATAATTTTTACACGGTTAATGGAGATTATCCAGATCAAAACCGAATGTTTGGGAAAGATATTATTCAAGGTCGTTTTATCAATGAAGATGATATCAAAACTGAATCGAAAGTTTGTGTAATTGGAATTGAAGTTGCCGAACAATTTTTTGGTGATAAACCAAAACCTTTGGGGAAAGAAATCAGAATTAGCGATAGTTATTATACAATTGTCGGCGTTTACGACACACCTTCTTCGCCTGTAGAGAGTAAAGATCAAGTGTTTATTCCGTTTACAACATTTCAAAAGATATATAATCAAGGGGAAACGATTCAATATTTGAGTTTGAGTCTGCCTAATAATTATGATATTGTTGCATTCGAAAAAGAATTAAAAACATATCTGAAACAGATTAAAAATATTTCTCCAGATGACGACCAAGGAATTGGAGGTTTTAATTTAGGTGAAATGCTTGGGAAGATTATGAAATTCGTAAAAGGGATGCAGTTCCTAGCGATTGTTGTAGGAGGGATGACATTGTTTTCCGGGGTTATTGCGATTGCAAGTATATTATTGATTACAGTTTCAGAACGTACAAAAGAATTTGGAATTCGAAGAGCATTAGGTGCAATTCCTGCTCAAATTCGAGGACAAATTTTGTTAGAATCAGTAGTTTTAACATTAATTGCAGGTTTAGGCGGAATTATTTTTGCAGCACTTTTACTAATGGTTCTCAACGAAATTATCATTCCATCAAATAAAAACATACCTTTATATAATGCGTCAATCGATTTGTTTACACTTTTTACAGCTTTAGCAGTGATGGTGATTATGGCAACTTTAGCGGGATTGATTCCTGCTCAACGAGCAATTCAAATCAAACCTATTGATGCTTTGAGAGATGAATAACTAAAACTTAACAGATATAAAAGAATGAAAAAAATTCTAAAGATTTTGATGATTGTCGTTTTTATCGGTGCTGTAATCGGTGTGATTGTGTATTTCGGTAAAAAGAATAGCCAAGACAATGAAGTTTATGAAACGACAACGCCTTTTATGGGAAATATCGAGGTGAAAGCTGTTGCAACTGGTGAAGTAAAACCGTTGGAAACAATTGAAATTAAGCCAAATATTTCGGGTGTTATAAAATCGATTAATGTTGCAGAAGGACAATATGTAGAGCGTGGTCAGTTGATTTGTGAACTGAAAGTTGTTCCAAATGTTCAGTCGTTAAATGCAGCTCGTCAGTCTATTCAAGCGGCTCAAATTACGGTCGATCAAGAACGTCGTAATTTCAATCGAACATCAACTTTATATAATCAAGGTGTTTTGCCTCGTGCAGATTATGACAATGCAAATGCGACATATAAGTCAGCTCAACAACAATTAAAAGCTGCCGAAAACGATTACAAAGTTGCGCAAACGGGTATTGCTCCTGGTTTGGAAGCTTATGCAACAACACGTATTACAGCAACTACTTCGGGAATGATTTTAGATATTCCTGTTGAGGTTGGGAATATGGTGCAAGAGATTAATAATTTCTCTACAGGTACTACTATTGCTACGATGGCTGATGTTAAGAAAATGATTTTCCAAGGAAAAGTTGACGAAGCTGAGGTTGGTAAATTAAAAGAAGGAATGAAAATTAATGTATCGATTGGTGCAATTCCGAACAAAACTTTTACAGCGATTCTGGATTTTATTTCGCCTCAAGGAGTTGCAACGAATGGAGTAGTTCAGTTCGAGATTAAAGCACCAGTTCAATTAGATTCAGATAACTTTATTCGTGCGGGATATTCTGCAAATGCTGAGGTTGTAACGCAGGAAGCAAAAAATGTATTGTTGGTAAAATCAGCGCATGTTCGTTACGACGAAAACCAAAAACCATATGTTGAGATTCTTACTTCTGGTAAAGGACAAGATGCAAAATACGAAAAGAAATACATCACTCTTGGAATTACAGACGGAGTGAATGTTCAAGTAAAATCTGGCTTGAAAAAAACAGATAAAATCAAAATTTGGAATACCGATTTGGAAAAAGATAAAAACGGTAATGGTCCACATTAACAGAAATAAAAAAGGAGAACTACATGTTCTCCTTTTTTTAGTTCTGTCACTCCTATTTTATAAAAAAGCTTCTTTAAATTATGATGTCATCAGCATCGTATTCATTATATTATTAACTATACTGAATAAATTATTCTCGCTTCGCGACAATTCATCCGAAGTTGTTCCTTTAAAAGTATATCTTTTGCTTTTCTTTTTTGG